>NZ_CEXEES010000021.1:0-26603 GCF_982632705.1 Candidatus Izemoplasma sp.
GGTGGAAAAGATTCAATGAGTGGAACATATCATGATATAAATGTACCACCTACTTTAGTGTCATTCGCAGTTAATACATCAAGTGTAGATCAAATCATAAGTCCTGAGTTCAAAGAAGCTGGAAATTACTTATACTTAGTGAATCATGCTCCTGATAGAATCAATGTTCCAGATTATGAATTGTTAAGAGAAAACTTTGATTACATCAACGAAAATATAGGAAACAAAAACATAGTGAGCGCATTTGCCTTAGAACACGGTGGGTTATCTGAAGGTCTAATAAAATGTACCTTTGGGAATAAGGTAGGTATTGATATCACAACGATTTATCCATTGTTTAAATTTAATTACGGATCTATCATTGTAGAATCAATTACAAAACTAGATTATCAAAACGCATTATATCTAGGTAGAACAATTACTGAACAAAACATATACCTAAATGATGCAACATTCACAATTGACGAATGTATCAAACTAAATCAACAAACAATAAAAAAAGTATACCCAATACTACATAATGATGACAGAGTAATAAAAGAAACAAAATCAAAAACAAAAAAACATACGTATCCTTCTTTAAACACTAAAGAAGTAAATGTATGTATTCCAGTATTCCCAGGAACCAACTGCGAATACGATAGTATGAGTGCCTTTGAACAAGTAGGGGCAAACACTAAGATACTAGTGTTTAACAATCTTACTGAACAACACATTGATGAATCTATTGATGCATTAGTAAAAGGGATAGAGGAGTCACATATCTTAATGCTAAGCGGTGGATTCAGTAGTGGAGATGAACCAGATGGTTCAGGTAAGTTTATCGCAAGTGTTCTTCGTAATGAAAAAGTTAAAAAAGCAATTGATGAACATCTTAAAAAGAAACATTTAATTTTAGGAATATGCAATGGATTCCAGGCACTTGTTAAATCTGGATTACTTCCATACGGAACAGTACAGACAATGGAAGAAAATGCACCAACATTATTTAAGAACTCAATCAACAGACATATATCTAAGTTTGTAAATACTAAAGTGCAAACAAAAAAATCTCCATGGTTAACATCATTTGAATTGAATGATACTCATACAATTCCAATGTCTCACGGAGAAGGAAAGTTTATTGTTGATGAACAAGGGTACAAAGAACTACTAAAGAATGAACAAATCGCATTTACATATGTTGATGAAAACAATCAATCAACTTATAACCCTCTATTCAATCCAAATGGATCGAGTTATGCGATTGAGGGTATCGTTTCAAAGGATGGATTAATCTTAGGGAAAATGGGACATAGTGAGAGATACACAAAAGGGTTATTCAAAAATATAACAGGAAACATGGATCAAAATATATTTAAAAATGCAGTTACTTACTTTAAAGGAGAATAGCTATGAAAGAACTTATGTACGAAGGAAAAGCAAAAAGGGTATTCAAATCAGAAAATGAGAACGAAGTATACATTTACTACAAAGATGATGCAACTGCATTTAATGGAGTTAAAAGAGCTGAGATAACAAACAAAGGAATCTTAAACAATCAAATCACCGAAGTTCTGTTCACCAAACTTGAAGAACGTGGTGTTAAAAATCACTTTATTAAAAGATTGGATGATAGAACTCAGTTATGTAAAAAAGTAGATATCATTCCACTTGAATTTATTGTTAGAAATTACATCGCTGGCTCTATGGCAAAACGTCTTCAATTAGAAGAAGGAATCAAATCTGACAATGTTATATTTGAGATTTGCTTAAAAGATGATGAACTAGGAGATCCTTTAATCAATGATCATCACGCTGTTGCGTTAAAAGCTTGTTCTTACAAAGAGTTAGAGTACATGTATGAAATGGCAAAACAAGTAAATGATATCTTAAGTGAAACATTTATCAAAGAAGGAATTATACTGGTTGATTTTAAAATTGAGTTTGGGAAAACAAGTGATGGTGAAATCTTACTTGCTGATGAAATCAGCCCTGATACTTGTAGACTATGGGATAGTAAAACATTAGAGAAACTAGATAAAGATAGATTTAGAAGAGATCTTGGTAGTATCGAAGAAGCATATATAGAAATACTAAAACGCATTAAATAAAGGATGATATATAATGGGCGAAATTGATATTTTATTTGAAGAGAAAATGAATGAAGAGTGTGGTGTATTTGGTGTTATCAATGTATCTAACGCTTCTGAAGTTATGTATTATGGATTACATGCTCTTCAACATAGAGGACAAGAAGGCTGTGGAATTGTTTCCACAGATCACAATGAATTATATAGTGTGAAGGGTGAAGGATTGGTTACCGAGGTATTCAATGAATCTAACTTGACACAGTTAAAAGGAAGCGCAGCTATCGGGCATGTTAGATACTCAACCGCTGGTGGTGGTGGAATAGAAAATGTTCAACCATTTCTATTCAAACATGGTTCAGGAGATTTTGGATTATGCCATAATGGGAATCTTGTGAACTCTGAAGAGTTAAAGAAAGATTTAGAGAATCAAGGTTCAATATTTCAATCAACTTCAGATAGTGAAGTGTTTGCTCATTTAATAAAAAAAGATAGAAGAAACAATCGTTTAGAAGCAATTAAATCTGCCTTGAATATGATTGAAGGAGCATTTGCTTTTCTTGCGTTAAGTAAGGAAAAGTTATATGTAATGAGAGATAAAAATAGTTTAAGACCTTTGTCACTTGGAAAACTAAATGGTGGTTACGTAGTATCTAGTGAAACATGTGCTTTTGAAATAGTAGGTGCTACTTTCGTTAGAGATATCAAACCAGGAGAGATAGTAATCATTGATAAAAACGGTGTTATTAGTAGTGACTTCTATGCACAGAAAACATATAAAAATATGTGTGCAATGGAATACATATATTTTTCTCGTCCTGATTCAGACATTGAAGGAATCAATGTTCATAAAACAAGAAAACAAGCTGGACAAATACTCGCAAAAGAATTCCCAGTAGAGGCAGATATCGTTGTCGGAGTCCCAGACTCATCAACGTCAGCCGCAATGGGATATAGTGAAGAATCAAACATTCCACTTGAAATGGGATTGATTAAAAACAAATACGTTGGGAGAACCTTTATTCAACCATCTCAAAAGATGAGAGAAAAAGGGGTTAAGATGAAATTATCTCCTGTACGTAGTTTGGTAGAAAATAAAAGAGTAGTACTCGTAGATGATTCAATGGTTCGAGGAACCACGTCAGTTAAAATCATTCAACTTCTACGTGACGCAGGGGCAAAAGAAGTTCATATGAGAATCGCTGCACCACCTATTATCGCACCTTGTTTTTACGGTGTGGATACATCGACATATGATGAGTTAATCTCTGCTAGAAAAACAGTAGATGAAGTTAGACAATATATCAACGCTGATTCATTAGCATTCATCAGTGTTGATGGAATATTAAAAGCCACAGAGCGTACAAAACTTTGTGTCTCATGCTTTACTGGTAAATATCCAACATACATTTACCAAGACATCGAACAAGCAAATAAAGACGGTAAATTTTAGGAGGCCACTATGTCAAAGAAATATGAAGAATCAGGGGTAAACCTTGAGAGTGGATATGAATCAGTAGAAAGAATTCAGAAGCATATTAAACGAACAAATAATTTAGGAGTAATATCCGCAATTGGAAACTTTGGTGGGTTATTCGATTTATCAAAATATAACGTTAAAAACCCAGTTCTAGTTTCAGGTACTGATGGTGTTGGAACCAAATTATTATTGGCTCAAAAAGCCAATATTCATAATACGGTTGGAATCGACTTAGTCGCAATGTGCGTTAATGATGTTTTATGTATTGGGGCAAAACCATTATTCTTTCTAGATTACATTGCTGTTGGTAAAAACAACCCAGAACAAATTGAGGCAATCGTTGAAGGTGTTAGTGAAGGTTGTGTCCAGTCTGGCTGTGCACTTATTGGTGGAGAGACTGCTGAAATGCCTGATATGTATAAAGGGAATCATTATGACTTAGCTGGATTTACAACAGGTGTTGTAGATAAAGAAAAAATGTTAGATGTAAACAACGTAAAAGTCGGAGATAAGTTAATAGGTATTGAATCTTCTGGTATCCATAGTAATGGATTCAGTTTAGTAAGAAAGATATTCTTTAAAGATTACAACTTCGGATTTGACGCTAAGTTTGTAGAACTAGACAAACCACTTATTGAAGAACTATTAACACCAACAAGAATTTATGTTGATGGTGTGTTAGAAGTTCTTGAGAAATGTGAAATCCATTCTATTTCAAATATCACCGGTGGAGGATTCATTGAAAATATTCCAAGAGCACTACAAGAAACTCAAGGAGTAGTAATCAATGAAAACTCACTACCGACAAAACCCATTTTTAGCCTGCTAGAACGACTAGGAAAAATAGAACGCATGGAAATGTATAATATCTTCAATATGGGAATAGGGATGGTTTTGGTAGTACCTGAGTCAGATACACTGAATGCATTAGACATATTAGATAAACATAACTACAATCCTAGAATCATTGGGGAAGTGACAAACGAACCCGGAGTAAAAATCATATGATAAACATAGCGATATTCGCATCAGGGACAGGATCAAATTTTATCGCGATTCATGATGCAGTATTACAAAATGAGTTGAATGTGAATATCTCAGTGTTAGTCTCTGATAAACCAGATTCTATCGCCGTTAAAAACGCAGAACGTAAAAACATTAAAACATTCACATTTAAACCAAAGGAATACAAAAACAAAAGAGAGTTCGAACAAAAAATACTAGATAACTTGAAAGATGTTGATTTAATAATTCTTGCAGGATATATGAGAATTATAGGTCCTACACTTTTATCAAAATATGAAAACAGAATCCTAAATATACATCCATCACTGTTACCTATGTACAAGGGTATGGATGCTGTAGGACAAGCATTAAAAGATAATGCAACTATCACTGGGGTCACAGTTCATTACGTTGATAGTGGTATGGATACTGGTTCTATTATTAAACAAGAATCATTAACAATTTATCCAAACGAAACAAGAGAATCATTGGAAAAAAGAATACATCAATTAGAACACAAATTATATAAGAAAGTAATCAAAGAAGTTATAGAGGAGATATCATAATGAGAAGAGCATTGATTAGCGTAAGCGATAAAACAAACATTACCACATTCGCAAAAGAGTTAGTAGATCTAGGATTTCAAATAATCTCTACTGGTGGTACAAAAAAAGTATTGGACCAAGCAGGGATCAATACAATAAGTATCGATGAAGTAACAGGGTTTCCTGAAATCCTTAATGGTAGAGTTAAAACATTACATCCTCTTGTACATGGTGGATTACTTTCACTTCGTGATAACGAAGATCATGTAAAACAAGTAAAAGAAAACAACATAGAATATATTGATTTGGTATGTGTAAACTTATACCCATTCAAACAAACAATTGAAAAAGAAGGTACTACATTTGATGAGGCAATTGAACAAATAGATATTGGAGGTCCTTCGATGCTTCGAAGTGCCGCTAAAAACTATAAGTTCGTTTCAGTAGTTACTGATATCTTAGATTACGATCAAGTAATCAGTGAGATCAAAGAACACGGTGATACATTACTTGAAACTAAAAAACAACTTAGCGCAAAAGTGTTTAGATTAACAGCACAGTACGATAGTTATATTTCTAATTACTTAACAAAAGAATTGGATATTGAGTATCCAGAAAATATAACACTAACTTATGAATTTCATCAGCCACTTAGATATGGAGAAAACCCACATCAAAGTGCTGCGTTATATAGAAGATCAAATAGTCCTTATTCATTATTAAATGCAGAAATCCTTAACGGAAAACCATTGTCATATAACAATATTCAAGATGCAAACAGTGCTCTTAATATATTGAAAGAACACACAGCACCTACCGCAGTAGCATTAAAACATATGAATCCTTGTGGTGTTGGATCAGCTTCAAACATTCTAGATGCATTTACCAAAGCATACAAAAGTGATCCGGTTTCAATATTCGGGGGAATTGTTGCGGTGAATCAAGAAGTAACGAAAGAACTAGCAATTGAAATGAATAAAATATTTTTAGAAATCATAATTGCTCCTAGTTATACAGAAGATGGTTTACTTGAATTGAAAAAGAAAAAGAACTTGAGAGTTCTTAAATTAGATACATCTTCAGACAATACAGATCCATATCAAGTTGTTAGTGTTAATGGAGGATTACTACTTCAAAACACAGATGATTATTTAGTACCAAAAGAAGAGTTAGATGTAGTAACAGATTTAGCTCCAACAGAGCTAGAACTAGAAGATTTACACTTTGCATGGAAAGTAGTGAAACATGTAAAATCTAACGCAATCGTCATTACTAAGAACAATCAAACAGTTGGTATTGGGGCAGGACAAATGAACCGCGTTGGTGCAGCACACATCGCACTAAACTGGGCAAAAGAACATGGACATACAGAAGACCTAACATTATCAAGTGATGCATTCTTCCCATTTGATGATGTAGTAAAACTAGCACATACTTATGGAGTTACAAAAATCGTTCAACCAGGTGGTAGTATCAGAGACAAAGATTCTATCAAAGCTTGTAATGAATTAGGAATCAAAATGGTATTCACAAAAAACAGACACTTTAAACACTAGGAGGAACTTATGAATGTTTTAATCTTAGGTAGTGGTGGACGTGAACATGCACTTGCTCACGCAGTGAGTAAATCAAAACTTCTTACTAATCTATGTGTTATACCAGGTAATCCAGGTATAGAAGAGATTGCTAAGTGCATAGAGATAGATCCACTTAATAATGAATTAATCAAAGAGTTTTGTGCAAAAGAAAAAATTGATTTGATAATCCCAGGTAGTGAAGTATTCTTAGAAAATGGTATCGCAGACACCTTCAAAGATACTAACGTACTTGTGTTTGGTCCAACCAAGCAAGCGGCTTTAATTGAATCTAGTAAAGAGTACGCAAAAGACTTAATGAAAAAACATGATATTCCGACTGCGGAATATCAAGTCTTCAAAGACTATCAAAAGGCAAAAGACTATATCACAGAAAAAGGTGCCCCTATCGTTCTAAAATATGATGGGTTAGCTGGAGGTAAAGGTGTTGTCGTTTGTAATACATTAGAAGAAGCTTATGAAACTATTAAAGAAATGTTATTAGATAAAATGTTTGGTGATGACGCTGTAGTAATTGAAGAATGTTTAACTGGACCTGAATTTAGTTTCATGACATTTGTTCATGACGGGATTGTTATCCCTATGCCAATCGCTCAAGATCATAAAAGACTACTTGATAATGATTTAGGTCCAAACACAGGTGGTATGGGTATATATAGTCCTGTACCAATTATAGATAATCAAATAATTGAACAAAGCTACAAAGAAGTAATGATTAAAACAGTTAATGCTTTAATAAAAGAAAATAATTCATTCACCGGTTTTTTATATGGAGGTTTAATGCTGACAGATAAAGGACCTAAAGTTATAGAATTCAACGCACGATTTGGTGATCCAGAAACTGAAGTTATTCTTCCTAATCTAGAATCAGATATCCTAGGAATCATTTTTAACTTATTTAACGGTATCAAAACTTCAGTTTCTTGGAACACCGATTATTACGTTGGAGTTGTTCTAGCTTCAAAGGGATATCCAAAGTCATATGACAAAGGATTTCTTATTGAAGGACTAGATGAACTAAAAGATATGGTATACCATATGGGAACAAAAAAAGAGGGTAAAAACATTGTCACAAATGGTGGTAGAGTATTACTTGTTCTAGGAAATGGAAAAACACTTGAACAAGCACAAAATGACGCGTATAATAACGTAAATAAAATAAAATGTAGTAACTTAGTATATCGTACTGATATAGGAAACAACTCATTGAAAGGATAATAATATGGATAAAATAATTGTATTAGATTTTGGGAGCCAGTATAACCAATTAATCGCAAGAAGAGTTAGGGAATTAGGGATATATTCAGAGATACTTCCTTACAATGCATCAATGGAAAAACTAGCAAGTGATGATGTTCTTGGAATCATTCTTTCAGGAGGACCAAACAGTGTGTATGATGAGCATGCTCCACAAATAGAGAAAACATTATTCGAGTTGAATAAACCTGTTCTTGGTATTTGTTATGGAATGCAAATTACACAATTAGTGTTTGGTGGAAAAGTAACGCCAAGTGTTAAAAGAGAATATGGAAAATCTGAGTTAACAATCATCTCAGATTCACCTATTGTTAAAGGACTTCCTAAAACAAGTACTGTATGGATGAGCCATGGAGATCATGTTGATGAGTTAGCACCTAACTTTGAGTTAATCGCAACAACTCCGTCATGTATGGCTATCGCCAAACATAAAGAGTTAGATATCTATAATTTACAATTCCATCCTGAAGTTACTCATTCAGATTTCGGTGGAGAAATTATTAAGAACTTTGCATTAGATATTTGTAATGCAACACCTTCTTGGGACTTAGATGATTATATTGAGAAATCAATTCAATCAATAAAAGACAAAGTACAAGACGAACAAGTTATCTTAGCGTTATCAGGTGGTGTAGATAGTAGTGTTGCTGCCATGTTGATACATAAGGCAATTAAAGATAAATTACTTTGTATCTTTGTTGATACAGGTCTACTTCGTAAAGACGAAGGAGACAAAGTAATGGAACTATACGCTTCTAACTATGATATTAATGTAATACGAGTTAATGCAAAGGATCAATTCTTAAATGCTTTAAAAGGAGTATCAGATCCAGAACAAAAACGTAAAATAATTGGAAATGAATTCATTAAAGTTTTTGAATCATTTAAAGATGAACATAAAGATGCTAAATTCTTAGCACAAGGAACTATATATCCTGACGTTATTGAATCAGAAAGTATTAAAGGACCAAGTGAGACAATCAAGTCTCACCATAATGTTGGAGGGTTACCTGAAACATTAGATTTTGAATTGTTAGAACCTCTTCGTGAGTTATTCAAAGATGAAGTTCGTAAAGTCGGACTTGCTCTTGGTATTCCGAAAAACATGATTATGAGACATCCTTTCCCTGGCCCTGGATTTGGAATTAGAATCCTAGGTGAAATCAGTGAAGAGAAAACATACATTCTACAAGAAGCAGATGATATATTTATTACCGAATTAATCAAAGAGAATTTATATGATGAAGTATCTCAGGCATTTGTTGTATTACTTCCTGTTAAATCAGTTGGAGTAATGGGAGATAAAAGAACATATGAATATGTAGCAGCAGTTCGTTCTGCAGATACAGTGGACTTTATGACAGCGACATTCAGTAGATTACCATTTGAGTTTTTAGATAAAGTAGCTTCAAGAATCATTAATGAAGTAAAGGGTATCAACAGAGTAGTATATGATATTACATCGAAGCCACCAGGTACTATAGAGTGGGAATAGACACAAAAATAATTGATGGAACATTACTCTCTAAAGAGATAAGAACAAAACTAAAAAATGATGTTATAGAACTAAATAAAACCTATAAAGAAGTACCACATTTAGTGGTGCTTCTTATTGGGAATGACCCAGCTAGTGAAAGTTACGTAAAGGCAAAAGAGAGAGCATGTAAACAAATAGGGATTAAATCATCATTGATTAAATATGAGAATTCAATTACTGAGGAGTTTTTATTAGATGAGATTTCTAAACTGAATAAGGATAAAACGGTGCATGGTATTTTAGTACAGTTGCCACTACCTAAACACATATCTCAGGATAGTGTAATTGATCATATGTCACAAATAAAAGATGTTGATGGATTACACCCATTCAACATCTCTAGATTACATACATTACGTTACAGTGTTTTGCCCTGCACACCAAAAGGGATTATTACTATGCTGAAAAGCGAAAATATAGAGATTGAAGGTAAACACGCAGTTGTAATTGGTAGATCCAACCTAGTTGGAAAACCAATCGCACAGTTACTTTTAAAAGAGAATGCAAGTGTTACAATTACCCATAGACATACAAAGGATTTACAGTCTATTACTAAGAATGCTGATATAGTGGTATCTGCAGTTGGTAAAGCTAAGTTTGTAACCAAGGATATGATTAAAGAGAATGCTGTTTGTATTGATGTAGGTCTTAGTAGAGTTGATGGTAAACTATATGGAGACTTTGATTTCAATAATCTAATAGGACATGTAGCTCATATATCAAAAGCTCCTGGAGGAGTTGGACCTATGACGATTACATCGTTACTAGAAAATACAATTGAATGCTTTTTAAATCAAAAAAACAACATCAAATTATGATGTTGTTTTATTTTTGGTTTATTATGTTTTGAATTTCAGATATTATACTAAATTGCTTTTGATAAGATACATAATCAAAATATCTTGTTCCAGTGTTTGAAAGCCCATCTCTAACTACATCAGCTCTTGAATATTTACTATTTCGTGATTTAGTACAGTTCTCAAGAAGTTCTTTTTGATAATCATATTGTTTTCTTAGTAACTCTTCTCTGTTTTCAAGCCTATTAATTCTTTCAACTGTAAACAGAAATATTAGTGTGTTCTTTACATTCATATAATATAAGATGAAGTACACTCCAATACCGATTGATACTAAGTAAACTATAGTGTTGAATGAATAACCGAAAAATAACGTTATTGCAAGAATTCCTGTGATTCCTAGTTTCTTGTAAATTATGTTTTGTCTTTGCTTTCTTACATATAATATAACTTCATTCATAATATCCATACTAAGTACTCGTTTGTTGAAACTTGATTTCTGTAATCAACTCAGACTCTATTTTATATAGTAATTTTAGTATATCTTCTTGTGCTCTTTGTGCTCTTGTGACTCCTTGGGATGATTGTTGTATATGTTGGAAATTACTTCTTGAGGTTCCAGGAGAAACACTTGCATTAAATATAGGTTTTAATGATTGGCTATTCTCTGTGGTACCATCTGTGTTTGGACCACCAATGATTCCCGAAATTGATTTGATCTCTTTCTGAACTGTATCAAATCCGGAAATCGGGTTAATATTATATGCTTTTCTAATTCTGTTAAGTTGTCCAAGTAATTCTAATTGAGCTCGTACAATATACTGAGTTATAAGGACCATCATGATAATGAATGGTGATATGAATATAAAATTAAATCCTAGTCCTATTATCAGTTTCGTAGTTAAAAATGTCTCAATACCAAGAACTAACAGCATTGTAGCTATTATTCTTAATTGTGCAAATTGCAATGATTTCATAACGATACCTTCCTTAGTGTGATTTGAACTTTATATGGATTGGGTTCAAGTTCTCGTCTATTCCTATTATAACATCTATTCTTTTTATAGTAATGACAATTATGTCTATAAAAAACAACATCATTTTGATGTTGTTTTAATTACTCCATTTTGAATCTCAATAACAGTATCTGCGATATCAAATGCATCCTCTTCATCATGAGTTACAAATAGACATGTGATGTCTGCTTGTTTGATGATGTTTTTAAGATCTCTTCTGATTTGTTTTTTAAGGTTTGCATCTAGATTACTAAATGGTTCATCGAGTAATAAGATATCTGGTTTTGTAGCAAGGGAACGTGCTAACGCTATACGTTGTTGTTCTCCACCGCTTAATTGATGTGGATAATCTTTTATTTTATGAGATAGATTAACAAGTTCAAGAACTTCTTTGATGCGTTGTTCTTTTTCTTCTTTTGGTAGTCCAGATAAACCGAATTTAATGTTTTTATACACACTCATATGTGGAAACAATGCATAGTCTTGAAATACCATTCCGATGTTTCTGTGTTCTGGACCTACGAACTTATTGTTACTTACTAGGACTTTGTCGTTTAAAACGATGGTACCTTCTTTTGGTCTTTCTAACCCAGAAATCAATCGTAATAGTGTTGATTTTCCACTTCCACTATTTCCAAGTAAGGCAACGATTTCTCCGTGCTTCATATTTAGGTTTATATTGTCTAATACTTTAGTATCTTTTTCGTAATGAAAATATATGTTATTTAGCTCTACGTACATCTTTTTTGCCTCTCTTTCTATGGGTTAAAACATAAATCATTATTGTACTTATTAAGATAAGTAGTAATGATGGCCCACTAGCTTCTTGAATCATTTCATCTGATGCGTATGTATATATCTTTGTAGCGATTGTATCATAATTTGTTGGTCTTAATATTAGTGTTAAGGGTAATTCTTTTATAACGTCTATATAGACGATGATGAATGCACTGATTAATCCACCTTTTATAAGAGGGATGTCAACTTTTAGTAATGTGCTAAGTTTTGATTTTTTTAGTGTATATGATGCTTCTGTGTATTTAATTCCTATTTTATCGTAGGATGCTTCTACACTGTTGAATGCGATTGTAAGGAATCTAAGTGTATATGCAAATACTAAGATAGTTAGTGATGTTGTAAGAATTAGTTTTTTATCTGTGTTGAAGAAATCGTATATTGGTCTTAGTAGATGATCTGCATCTACAAAGAATGTGATTACTGTGACTGCTATGATTGCTCCTGGTATTGCATATCCTAGGTTTGTTATTTTTAGGATTATGTGTTTGTATTTGGATTTTGATGTCCTACTGAAGTTTGCAATCATTAATGCAATAAACACAGTGATTAGTGTACTAAATACACTGATTGATATTGTATTTATTATGATGAATATCATTTCAATGTCGTAGATTATGTAGTAGGTATCAATGAAGTTAAAGAACATTTCTAATACTGGAACTAAGAATCCAAATGAGAAGATTATTGAAAGGATACTGATAACTAGTATGCTTTTTTGTTTTGATATCTTTTCTCTTTTTAGAGGTGCTGATTTGACACTCGCTGTGAATTTTCGTTTTCCTCGTAACAGCTTCTCAATTACAATGACACTGAACACAATTAACATTAAAATACCACTTAATCTCATTGCTGATTGGATAGAATTAAATCTGTACCATGCATCAAAGATAGCGAAACTAAATACTCGTACATTGAAGTATTTTACTACTCCGTAATCATTTAAGGTTTCTAATACAACTAATAGTGTTCCAGCTACAAGTGCGGGTCTTGTTAGTGGTAGGATTACTTTTGTGAATATTTTTGCTTTTGTGGCTTTCAGTAGTTTTGCGTTTTCTATGTATACTGTCGAGTTCTTTTGAAGTGAACTTTTAACCATTAAATAAACATATGGATATAATGTAAGGCTAAAGATGATGCTTGCGCCTACAATGTTCATTATATCAATAGGTTTATCTACTCCGATGCTTCTCAATGTTCTTCCGAAGATTCCTGTGTAGCTAAACATATCTGAATATGTGAATGCTGCAATATAGGATGGGATTGCAAGAGGTAGCATCATGATCCAACTAAATAGTTTACGACCTTTGAATTCATAAAAAGTCACAAAATATGCACTAGTAAATCCAATGATTCCTGATACGGAAGCTGTTAGGATTATTAGTAAGATTGTGTTTTTTATATAGTCAGCAAGCAAGTGGGTACGTATATGTACCCACTCTTTAGATGCTGTTGTAAATATGTTTGTGAATACGTTTGATAGTGGTAGAAGAATAAGGATAGCTGCAATAACTGTTATTACTGAAAAGACACTAATTCTTCCTTTAAGTTTGTTTACCATAGTAATCAACCTTTACTTATTTATTCCCAACCTTCTTCATCCATGATGATGGCTGCTAGTTCGTTGTTTACTCCTAATGTTGTTAATGAGATATCTTGTGGTGTGAATGTTCCCCATGATTGAAGTAATTCAGATGGGTCTACATTTGGATTAACTGGGTATTCGTAGTTGGCTTCTGCGAAAATACCTTGTGCGTATTCTGAACTTAAGAATTCAATTAATTGAATTGCGTAATCAGCATTATCGGCTTCTGATGTTACACCAGCGCCACTTATATTTACATGTGTTCCTGTTGTATCTTGATTAGGGAAGAAAATACGTAAACCTTCCGCAACTTCTACTTCATATGGATCTGAACTGTTTGCCATTTTACCCATATAATATGTATTAAGGATAGCGACGTCTGCTGTTCCAGCCATAACGGCTTTCGCTTGATCTCTATCATTACCTTCTGGTGTTCTTGCGAAGTTATCAACTAACCCGCTTATAAAGTCTCTTGTAGAAGTTTCACCATTTACTTCGATTAATGATGCGATTAAGCTTTGGTTATAAATGTTTGTTGAACTTCTAATAACAACTCTATTCATCCATTCTGTTCCAGCTAGTGCTTCGTATGTTGATAAGTCTTCAACACTTACTCTTTCTGGGTGGTATACAATAACTCTAGCTCTCATTGTTAACCCGAACCAATAATCTTCTGTGTCTCTGTAATTTGCTGGAATATTTGTATCCAGTGTATCTGAATCTATAGATTGTAGTAATCCACGTTCTTTTGCCTGGTATAACTTACCAGCATCAGAGATGATTAGCACATCAGCTTCTGTATCCTCGCCTTCAATTTCAAGACGGTTCATTAGTTCATCAGCTTTTGCCTTTACTACATTAACTGTTATCCCTGTTTCTTCCTCAAATTTGTCATACAGTTGTTGATCTGTATCATAATGTCTTTCTGAATATACTGTTACAACTTTGTCACCCTCGTCTACTCCAAGCTGACATGCTGTAAGTACTGATATTAAAGTAAATACAGAAAGAGATAATAATATTTTTTTCATGTGTGTTACACTCCTTATTTATAAACCTTATAATTTTTGTTTACGGGAGTATTTTATGTTACTTCTTTATAGAATGCAAGAATATATATAAAACTTATAAATAGTGTTTTAAATAAGGTTTAATTGTAAAACTATTTAGAAAAAGGGCTTTGTGTAGCGCTTTTATTTGTAAGGTTATCTATAACAAATAGGGTGTTAAATAAGGTGTTTATAAAATATAGGGGTTGTTTATTCTAAAAAAACACCCCCATACTATTAGTATAGTAAGGTGGTGTTTTATGTTATTTTGTCTTTTAAACTGTCTATAATTTAAATCATTGTAAAGATTAAGTTTATTGAGTTTTGTCCTATTTGGTTTGACTTAGAAATTCTGATTCGATATTTCTAAATAATTCTAGTAACTTTCTCTGATTTTTTTCATGACGAGCAGCTGAACCAGTGCCAACTCTTCCATACACTGTTGAAACACCTTTGTTTCTATGAACTGGTGATGGGTTACTAGGTGTTAGTATACCTTCTGATATACGAATTTCACTTTGTACTTCTAGAAGTGCGTCGTTTATGTCTTTATTATATTTACTCTCAATTAGAGTCATCTTATGTAAGAACTTAAACTGAATTTTTATAACAATGTAAGTTATATATATCATTGCTAGTAAGAATGGAGAAAGATATAGAACGTTCATCCCCATAATAATTGTCAGTGTTACAAGTATAGCTACCCAAAAAAAGATATGCATTGAAATTGATACAATAGTTTTCATTTTTGCTGATTGAACATGTTTCATAAAATCATTCCCTTCATAAATGTGTTTCTATATTATTCTTCCTATTTGTATTATAACAAAATCTCCCATTAAAATAACGACATATTTGTCTTTCGTTACTAATATTACTTGATATCTATGTTATAATACATGGTGAGAATATTTCTGGGAGGGATAATATGAAATGTAGTAAATGTGGAACTATAAACGATCACGAGGCAGTCTATTGTGGAAATTGTGGAGAGTTCATTTTGGAAGGGAAGAAACTCTGTTACGAGTGTAATTCTGCTGTTGAGTATAAAGAAGATTATTGCCCAACATGTAGAACATACTTAAAAGCTGGATTCCATATTTGTAGAAAATGTGGAAAAGAGAATAGTTTAGAGCACAATTACTGTACGGGGTGCAAAGTAAAGATTAAATCAAACAGAGTAGTTAATGTATCAATTGTAATGTATTCGATTATTATTTATGCAATCTTACAAGTTAGTTTATTCATAACAATGTTTATTGACACTGAAATAGATTTTGGATATTCTTGGGATGAATTATATCTTGATGTAAACATCTTAAATCACTCTTATTGGATACCATATATGGTAATGTTTATAATATTAATTGGGTTACTTTTATATTGTTCACTGTTAATCAAAACCGTGATTAACAATGCAAGAAGGAATTTCATGGGTGAAATTTCAAAGATTGATAGAAAGAAAATGAAGTGGATAATATTCTTCGTCTTTATATTAGTTTGTTCTGTGTTCTTCTTAGAGTTTTTACTTCTAGTAATTGAATATCAGAAAACATATAATGGATCTCTTGAATACGCATACTTTGGATATGTCGGGCTTCAGTTACCAAAGATGATTATGTCGTTCACACTCCTATTGTTATTTCCAATCTCTGGTATTGTAGCAGGTATAGCTAAGTATATAAAAACCAACATCGCTAAGTGATGTTGGTTTTATTTTTATAGTATTCAAAGAACGGATCTTTTTCATCGTAATCAATATGTTGTTTGGCGTTATCTAGTAACTTATTCAATTTTTCAATCAATCCGATTTCTCTTACAAGAGATTTAGTACTATTTGATGTTATGACCGAGTGATCAGTGTTTCTGAACATCACGTGTTGATCAACTAAATTATTACGAATGAACTCTTCTGGCTTTGCTGTCTTAATGTCGTTTAATAATCCAAGACAGTATTTGACGTACTTGATTCTATCAATATAAGGGAAAATGAATATAAATAATGATGCACCAAACAATACAATTAAGAGCGTGTTTACTGTTATCCCCAAAACCAACAATCCTGTTAATGAAAAAGTGTAAATACCTAGTATAGATAATTCTTTCCACAAGTCTTTAGTGATTGTCTTTTTAACTAATTTCATAACTATTCCCCCTAACTTCTTACTTACATTATAACAAAACTTCAGTTTATTATCACGACAGATTTGTCTTTAATATGTTAGAATAATTGTAGGAAGTGATAAAATGAATATTTTACTAACGAATGACGATGGAATTACATCAGAAAAATTAGAGATAACAAAAGAGATTTTGAAACAGTTTGGGACTGTTTATGTAGTAGCCCCATCTACACAAATGAGCGCTAAAAGTATGAGCCTTAGTATTGGTGGATTTGAGTTTGAAAAGATTGATGAATATACGTATAGTATCGAGGGTACTCCTGTGGACTGTGTCAAGTTTGGATGTTTTGGACTTGATGTTGATTTTGATCTTGTCGTGTCAGGTACTAATAACGGATACAATTTAGGAATAGATATTAATTATAGTGGTACAGTAGGTGCGACACTGCAAGCACAGTATTACCATGTGCCAAGTATTGCGCTAAGTGCTGATAGAAAAGGGAACAAAATATTAAAAGAAGAACTTGCTAAGTCTATTCAATATATAATAGATAATAATTTACTTAGTGAGAGTCATACTATAAATGTTAATTACCCAAGAGAGAAATTTGTTGAATCAAAGGGAATTAAAGAAACAATTGTTCATAGACAAATATACCCTTATACTCCTGAAATAATTGGGAATAAATTTGTTCCACATAGAGGATATATCAGTGATGTTGATTTACCTGATAATTCAGATTTAAAAGCATATTTAGAAGGATACACATCAATAAGTAAAGTTTATTTATAGAGGTGAGTGTATGAAGTATTTTTGTGTTAGTGATATACACGGACATTATGATGAATTAAAAGAGGCTTTGAATAAGTCAGGTTTTGATGAGTCTAATAATAATCATATGTTGATGGTTATTGGTGATATGGTTGATCGTGGTCCGAAATGTGTTGAAGTGTTAGAGTATATCTACTATTTACGTTCAGAAGGAAAAGCAATAGTGATCATGGGGAACCATGATTTGTTTTTACTAGATTTCTTATTCTTTAGAACAGAAAGAACTGTTTTTAACTTTCTTAGAAATGGACATAAAACAACGATTGAACAACTACTAGGAAGAGATGTGGATAGTGAATCGGATTTTATTGATGAAGCAAAAGGTATTGAAGAAAGACATCCATATTTAAAAGGGTTTTTATCTTCTTTAGAGACATATTACGAAATTGGAGATTACGTGTTTGTTCATGGTGGTGTTGATGCGACTAAGGAAAACTGGAGAGATGATGTTTTAAAAACATTTGTTTGGACAAGAATGCTTGATAAACCCAAAATCAAAGATAAGATAATGGTAGTTGGGCATACACCTGCGTTTTACGTTAGATGTGTGAGAGAAGAACGAGATTCAGATGAAATAGAAGAAAACAATGTTGAGTTAAAACATTACTATGACCCACTTGATGAAGGAGATATTATTCATATAGATGGTGGAGTATATAGTGGTGGAAGAATTAATGTTTTGATATTGGATTTATAGGTCTTTAATAAGGCCTTTTTTAATATTTGAATTTCCAACTTTAACAAAGTAAAGTGTTTACGCTTACATTACACTCCCAGTATGGTATTGCGGATTTAAAAAGCGTATGCTACAATTAAAATGAAGAGATAAAATGAGGTTAATACACTCAAATATTTTTTATTCAAGGAGAATGATTTATGAAAAAAATATTAACGGGGAATCAAGCTATAGCTAGAGGGGCTTATGAAGCTGGTGTGCATTTTGCTAGTGCGTATCCAGGGACACCTTCAACAGAGATACTAGAAAATATTTCACAATATAAAGAGATGGTTGCTGAATGGGCACCAAATGAAAAGGTTGCTTTAGAAGCAGTTATTGGAGCAAGTATTGCTGGTGGTAGATCACTTGCCGCAATGAAACACGTAGGTGTTAATGTTGCCGCTGATCCACTATTCACTTTCGCATATACAGGAGTTAATGGAGCGTCTGTTTTAATTACCGCAGATGAACCAGGAATGCACAGTTCACAAAATGAACAAGATAATCGTAATTACGCGAAATTCGCTAAAATTCCGATGTTAGAACCATCAAATAGCCAAGAGGCAAAAGACATGATGATTGATGCGTTTAACTTATCTGAAGAATATGATTCGATTGTATTATTTAGAGTTACTACTAGAGTGTGTCATTCTAAAGGTACTGTTGAACTTGGTGAAAGAGTAGAAGTGCCGTTTATCAAATATGAAAAGAACTTTGATAAGTTTGTTGCGGTACCTAGTATTGGTAGAAAACTTAGACATAAAGTGGAAGAAAGAATCAATAAATTAAAAGAATATACAGAAACTTCAAAATGGAATTATGAAGTAAACAATGGATCAAAAGTAGGAGTTATCGCTGCCGGTGTTAGTTATGAATACGCATGGGAAGCTTTAGGAGAAACTGTAGATTATTTAAAATTAGGATTTACATATCCACTTCCACAGAAGATGATTACTGATTTCTGTGCTAAATACGATAAAGTATATATCATTGAAGAAAATGATCCTATTATTGAAGAGTTCGCAAAAACAAATAGTAAAAATGTAATCGGGAAAGATTTATTCCCATATACAGGAGAAATGACTCCAGATGTTATCAAACGTTGTATCTTAAGTGAAAACGTAGAAGGTGTTGAATCTAACCCTGAAATGTTTGTTGGAAGACCACCTACATTCTGTAGTGGTTGTCCTCATAGAGGGTTCTTCTATGAGTTAGGTAAGAAACGTAAGAAAATAGTTGTTGCCGGAGATATTGGGTGCTACAGCTTAGCTGTTGGTGAACCATACGGTATGATGGATTGGTTGATTTGTATGGGAGCTTCATTCTCATCAGGTCACGGTGCACAAAGAATATTTGATATGAATCCTGAAGAAGATAGAAGATTGGTATCTATCATGGGAGATAGTACATTCTTCCATACGGGAATTAACTCATTATTAAACACAGTATATAATGGTGGAAACACTGTAAATGTAATCTTAGATAACAGAATAACAGGTATGACAGGACAACAAGATAATCCAGGTTCTGGATATAACATGAATGGTGATACAACAGTTATTGGTGATATCGAAGGTGTATGTAGGGCAATCGGAATCAAACATATTAGAAGAGTAAATCCAAATGATTTACAGCAAACTAAAGAAACGATTAACTGGGCATTAGAGCTAGAAGAAACATCTGTAATTATTACAGACTGGCCTTGTGTTCTTAAAAAGAAATATAACGCAGATGATATGGAACGTTACACAGATTTATGGCAAACAAAAGATATCGTACTTCAAGATAAATGTGTTGGTTGTAAAGCATGTTTAAGAAGTGGTTGTCCAAGTTTAGTATTTGATGCAGATAAGAAAAAAGTATCTATCGACCTTAACACTTGTGTTGGATGCGATGTGTGCTTACAAATTTGTCCTTACGATGCAATCGTGAAGGAGGAAAAATAATGAATACAAACATTAAATTAGTTGGTGTAGGTGGACAAGGGACTATCCTTGCTACTACATTATTAAGTGCTGCGATATTAGATGCAGGATTCGATGTGAAAATGAGTGAAATACATGGTATGAGCCAGCGTGGTGGATCTGTATCTTCAGAAATCCGTTTTGGAAAAAAAGTATATAGTCCAGTAATTATGAAAGGTAACGCAGATGTGTTAGTATCTTTTGAATTAATGGAAGCGGCTAGAAACGTAGATTACGTAAAAAAAGATGGAATCATCTTAGTGAATAATCACAAGATTAATTCCATGGTTACATTGAATGGTAAGATACCATATCCAAAGGGTATTGAAGAAGATCTAAATAGTAGAGTTAAAACATATGTTATCGATGCTACTGCTCTTGCTATTAAATTAGGAAACAGTAAAGTTATGAACGTTATTATGTTAGGTGCTTTGGTTAAGGCAATGAAGCTAGAACATTTAGATTTTGAAAAAGCAATCAGAGAAAATGTTAAAGAAAAATTTATCGACTTAAATATTACAGCCTTCAACGTAGGGCTGGAATTAATTGAATAACCCTCCTGTCATTTTAAAAAGAAGACGTCCTAGGACGTCTTCTTTTTTGTCTACTCGTATATTTCAAATACTTCTATTACTAATTCCCATGATTCTTCAGTGAACCCTGTATCTGTGAAATTGCTGAAGAATGCCACAGTATCATATGAAGTTCCGTTAACCATGAATAATCCTTCAAAGTGAAGATATTCAACATTGTAACTTAATCCTTCAATAGATAATGCATAGTTTGGAGCTGTGAACTCAATATAACTTTGTAAAGAAGATACATTGAATCCTGATGGTAAAATTGTTATATCACAATCGTATGTTCCAAATTCTGAAACCAAACCTGCAATAGCAGTAGTGTCATAATAATTTGGCATATCAATCGTTGTTGTACCAATATCATATAGCTCAAGTGTAACTAGCAAATCTTGATCATCTATAACCAACTCGAAGATTATCTCAGTTATGTATCCATCTTCTACTTTGATTTTTATTGAAGGAATTTCATCCGCTTCTTCATAACCAGGAATATCCATATCTAAATCTTTCGCTACATAGTATCCATCTTCATATATGTACTCTAAACTAGCATATAAGTCAACTTCTTCATATAAACTAGTTGTTGCTGAAATACTTTCAATAGATGCCGTCATATAAGTAGGATTACTTGAGTTTGAAACTGGTTCAAGAAACTCGATATTATCACCATTTACAACACCAAATATTTCTATTGCATTACTGAACATTGTTGCTTCCATATAAGTTCTAACAAATTCAGTTGTTGATTCAGAATAGATTTCTATAGATACTACATCAACAATTTCACTAGTAATTTTCATTGACAAGTTCTCAATCGATTCCATATTCTCAAGTGCCGTACTTAGTTCTTCTATTTCATCTAAACTCTTTGTGTCTTCACCACAGCCAGTTAATGTGAACATCGCAGTTATTAATGTTAAAAACATTAGTATTTTTTTCATTTTGTATTCCCCTTTTCTTCACTATTTGTATTATATCATAATATGTTGAAAAATCAGTGTCACATTTGTCTGTTTATCTGAATAAATAAAATAGAAATAATTCACAAATATTACACAATTCAATAGTATAATAGAGGATACAAGAAGGATTCAGAGGTGTTCAAATGAAACAAGTTTTTAAGATTTTAGTTTTAAGTTTATTTGTAGTATTGGTTGGGTGTGATGACCTAGGTGCATCGCCAGTTATAGACGTCGAAGACGTTATTACTATTAAGGCAAACGATGAGTTTGATTTAGTCGATCATGTTGTAGTTGAGGATTTAGAAGATAAGTTTATTTTATTTTCAGATTTAGAAATTAGTTATGGTGGTTTTGATAATTCAGCTGTGGGTACATATGCAATTATTATTACTGCAACTGATTCAGATGGAAATGAAACAATTAAAGAAATTAGTGTTATAGTTGGTGATGATGTTTCACCAGTTATTTTGTATGATGATCCAAGCACAATAAGTATCGGATACGGTAGTGACATACCTAGTCCAAATGTTACATGTACAGACAATGTAGATGATGATTGTGATTTGGTTATTAGTGGTGATATAGTAGATCCAAATACAATGGGTACATATGTTGTTGTATATACTGCAACTGATGATTCAATGAATGAATCATCAATAGAGATTACGTACATTGTAAAAGACGTGAATCCTCCAGTGGTTACATTGGTTGGTGAAAGTTCAATTACGATTTATGATTTAAATACATTTGTAGATTTGGGTGTAACATTTAATGATGATTTGGATGATGACCCAGAATTGATAATAACAAATCCCTTTGAAGAAGAAGTAGAGTATGGAACTTATATATTCTGGTATTCTGTTGTTGATGAATCGGGGAATGTATCTACAGTAACAAGAACTGTAATATATGAAGATTTATTCAAAGATGTTTGTTTATTAGATGATTATGAAATAGTTGAGAATCAAACAGTTATAAATGTTATGGTTACTAATTGTGATGGATATACGTTTGATTTAGATTATACAGTAGATAACACAACACCAGAATCTACACCAATAACACTTAGTATATATAGTGATGGTGTACTAGTGAGAGAAAAACTAGCAACGTATACTGTATTAGCTAACGAAGTTGATATGGCTAATGTCGCAGTGTTTGTTAGATTTAGTGATGAGACAGATTATAACGCACCATTTTCAGTTCAGGAATATGAAGATATGTTTAATGGAGATATGACTTCTGTTCAAGATTACTTTTTAGAAGTATCAAATGGAACATTCTTAGTAGAAACATATTTTGCGAATGATGTTACTGCGTTTTATACTGATATTTACGAACGTGGATATTACCAAATGGAATCGAACTCGAATCCAGTTGGTTATAAAACCGAAGACGAAGGAAATGAAAGAGAACATGCTCTTATCGATAGAATCGCGAAGTATATTAGAGATAACGATTTAATTGATCCAACTTTAGATTTAGATGGTGATGATGATGGAGAACTTGATTCATTCACAGTTATCTTTAGTTATGGTCCTGATGATTGGATGGATGTATTATGGCCTCATGCTTGGGGACTACATTCAAGTGTTGATGAATGGGGATATTGGTTTGATGACGCAGTTACTTTAAACGATGTCTATGTATATGATTATAATATTGAGTTTTTAGGATTAACAGGAGAAGGATACAACGATATTCATATCGGTGTATTAGCTCATGAATTATTCCATTTAGTTGGAGCACCTGATTTTTATCATTACTATGAAGATACAGATATTGAACCTGTAGGATACTGGGGACTAATGGAATCACAGTTTAAATTACCATCACACATGCTTGGTTTCACAAAAGAGGAATATGGTGGGTTTGAACAAGATAAAGTTGAAATCACAGAAGATGGTACATATACAATAAACAGAACAACTTCTATACTAGATAATTTAGCGTTTATCGACTTAGGACGCTCAAACGAGTATTTATATATAGAATACAGAACAAAGGCTACAGAGTACGAGGAATCGCTTCTAGATGAAGGATTATTGGTTTATAGGATAGATCAAGACTACTTAGGAAATGAAGATGGGTATTATAGTACATCAGGAGAAGGTAAAGACGAAGTATTTATCTTTAGACCTGTGACGATTGATCAAAACGAATATGATAATAACGGTATTGTCAGTGTCACTGATTTCAGGTTTATTGATGATGCGATTATGAATGATGATACATATTCATCAATCGGGTACGATACTGGTGTGTATATGTTTTATTCAGATGGTGAAGAGATAATGATCACTATTACTATCACGAATACTACGGAAGATAATATAACGTTCACAGTAGATTTTATAGAGTAAAAAAAGATAAACCATTGGTAGAATTCTACTAATGGTTTATTGTTTTATTACAACAGATTTGATACAGTATTCATAAGAGGTGATTATGTGTTAGATAAAAAACTACTTGGGAAACACATTACAAAACTAAGAAAAGAACAAAACATGACTCAAAAAGATCTAGCTTCAAGATTACATATGTCATTTCAAGCGGTTAGTAAATGGGAACGTGGAGTTAGTTTACCTGATGTTGAAATACTTTCATTACTTGGTAGAGTGTTAGGGACAAGTTTATGGTCTTTGCTTTACCAGTCTAATTCAACGATGACGATTAACCAACTCGTTGATGATTTGAATATAAACAAGATTACAAAAGCAAACTATAATAATATCGCAGTATTGCTTCAATCAGAATTACTGAATGATGATTTTTTATCTAGAATTCATGTGAAAGAAGTATTAGAAACACTTAACTATATCAGAAAACATAGAATGCAATATACTGAGTTCAAAACAATTAAACTGGCACATGAAATAGTGAAAGTTTATACAAGGTTTTTAGATGATTCATTTTTGGTTTTTAAAAAGGAAGAAGTAAATAAAATGAAGCTACTAACTCTGGTTGGTAATATTGATTATGATGGAATCATAATGAATAAATTTATCACCAAGAAACTAGAACGAAGAACCAACACTGTAATTGCTGTATATAATATGAAACATAATAAAGAACATATCTACGTCTCATGTACACAGGACTTAATTCAAAAGGGATTTAGTGCATACTTTATTTGTCAGTTTATCGTTACTTCACTAACTAGTCCTCAATGCTATGGAAAAGGTGGCGGAGGAGAACAACATAGAGCTTCATTTGAGTTTAGAAATGATTGTTTATCTCCTAATGTTGAACAAGAATCAATCAGACTTCTCAAAGAGTATATGAGAGCGTTTAAGGATTTTAAAATATCTATTACTAAACAGTAATAAAAAGAAATGAATGATTAAGAATTTATCTTCTTAGATATGGTATAATATAGATACAAATATGAATGGGAGTTGATAAAATGCAGTTTAATAATACACAGTACAAATTAGATGAAATTTACACATTAGTTACTAGAGAAAACGAATTAGAATTAGAGAAAACTTTTGTCGAACAACATACCTCATTTTCAAGAATTGATTTTAAAGAGCTACGTGATGTAGTCGTTAAGAATCATTCTGGATATGCCAACGAGTCTCATGATGGATCAAGTGGTTCATTGAACTCAACACTGTATAATATTAGTAGAAACAATGAAGAAGGATCTATTGATCCAGAAATTGGTAAAGTTATTGATTATGATATCTTGGTTGATGGAAATAAATCTTTTGATTTAATGACTGAAACTAGAGATAAATTATACGTAATAAATAAACAACAAAAAGATTCTGAAGAGTCTTTATGTAAAGCGGTATTAGAAGTTATAACATATCACAATCTTATATCAAGAAAGAAACTATTATTAGATTATAAGAACGCAAAACAAAATCCAATAAATGCAGCACATACAAAACATGATTTAGTACCAGCAGTAATGTTGTATGAAGATAGTGCTCCATTTAATAAACTGAGAAGCTTAGATCCAAACCGTTTCTTAGGAAAACTAATTCAAAAATATAATGTTCGTTTCTTTGTATTGAAGAACACCGAAGCTAATGAATTAGTATTATCAGAAAAATAAAAAGCAACCAATTGGTTGCTTTTCTTTTTTTAGTCTAACGCGATCATTGCATCTAAGAAATCATCGATAACTTCAAGATCATCTCTATCAAGAGCAGTATCGGCTAATCCATTATAATACTCATCAAAACTAAAGAATCCTTCATCTTCTCCGTCATAATGCCAAATAGTGTCATCTACGGGATTAAATTCCATACTACCATATGCTATATTTGATTCAGAATAAAAGTTTAAACCAAATCCATCTAAACTATGGATTGAGATTTGATCACCTTCATATGATACTAAATATCCTAGTTCATGTAATTCGATTAATAAATCAATGTAAGTTTCAACATTTGAGATAGATGGCTTTCCAGATATTGAAGTGGTTCCATAATCAGAGAATTCAACTTCTAATGCCATTTCCATCCCAGATTCTTCAATTAAAAAGTGCATCTCAGAAATTAGTCCATTTTCAATTTTCAAAGTGAATACTCCAAGTTCATCAACATCACCATTGTAAGTATATAAATCATCAGTAACAGTGAAATCACCAAAAACCAGATCATCAATTTCTGGTAGACCAAACATTTCATCATCACTTACTTCATTTAATGCACCGTAATCTATTACAACTGCATTCACA
>NZ_CEXEES010000022.1:0-26055 GCF_982632705.1 Candidatus Izemoplasma sp.
TTTGAATCCTACTTGAATCATTAACATGATCGCAACGCCACTAAGAACTCTGATTCCTTTTTGAATCATTGAGACTTCCATAGTAAAGTTTACATATCGTTTCTCAAACCACATCGCAGCTATAAACCCAGCGAACATACCTACTGTGGTAATATAGGTTTTAGTTTTTAATACGAACAATATGATTAATAATATAATCAATGTACCAATATATATTTTCATCATTGTTTTAGGATTCTCATGGTGTTTCATAAATATAGTATAGTATAGATGTGAAAGTGAAACTCCAAGTACTAATGATACAAATACATCCTCTAGGAAATGAACACCTAAGTACATTCTAGAAATTGCCATTAATAATGATAATCCAGCAACGATACTTAAGACACTATTCTTTTTCACATAAAATCCAATAGAGAAGATTACTGATGTGAATACTTGTGTGTGTCCTGATGGAAATGAATATCCAGGAGAAGTATGTGGTCGTAAATTATCTACACGATCAGGGTATTTGGCAAATGGACGTTCTGCGCTAAAGATATGTTTCAATATTGTGTTTAATGCAGTGGATACGATTAATACATATCCAAGCATTTCACCTAGCTTTTTATCATATGCATAATATACGATTGTTAATAGGATTATGTATACGTATTCTTCACCCATAAAAGATATGAAGTTAAAGAATAGATCAAAGAATCCGTTTTGTAATGATTGAATAAACTCAACTATTTCAATAGTCATGATATCACCTCCCTATTATTATAACAAAAAAAAGAACTTTCTATGAAAGTTCTTTTATAATTGATATAGTTTTGAAAGTTCTGGTTTTGGGAAGTTATTTGCCAATCCTAACATTAGTAATATCCTAGCTTTTTGTCCATTTAAATTACCACCAAGAATACAACCTCGTTTTGTTAAATCTTTTCCGCCACCTTCATATGCATATGTATCTAGAACACGTCCAGAGTAACATCTAGAAGTGATGACAATTACAATTCCTTTGTCAATTGCATTTTGAATACTATCAATCATAGTTGGTGGTAAATTTCCACGTCCCAATGATTCAATTACAATACCTGATGCATCTTTACTAGATAAGTAATCTATTAAATCTCCATTCATTCCAGCATATGCTTTGATAAGATATGTTGAATCATTGAATTTGTTTTCTAGATTGTAATCTTTAACATGTGTGATATCTCTATAATATATTACTTCATGATGATCAATCATTCCAAGAGGTCCAAACTCAATTGATTTAAATGTGTCCAAACTCATCGTATGAGTTTTTGTAACTTCCATAGCAGAATTGATTGTATCGTTCATAACAACCAAAGTTCCTTTTCCGATAGAATGGTTCGACATACAAACTTTTATACTAGATACAAGATTTGTCAATCCATCATATCCAAGCTCACTGGCATTTTTCATTGATCCAGTTAAGACAACTGGTTTTTTTGATTTTGTGACTGCGTTCAAATAAAATGCAGTTTCCTCTAAAACGTCAGTTCCATGAACAACAACACAACCACATACATCATCTCGTTCTAAATATGTATTTACAACATTTGAAATCTCGCTCATATCAGAGACAGTAATTGCAGGACTTGGTTTTGAAGAAAACTCATAGACCTCAAGATTATCGAATTCGTCGATTCCTGTAAGAGTAGATACAATATCATTTGGACTCAAACTTGGAATAGCTCCGCCTTCATTTTTATCTACCTTCATACTGATTGTTCCACCAGTAAAAATCAATGCTACTTTACTCACATTAATCACCTCACATATAGTCTATCATAAGAGATTGTTTTTTAATAGAAATAGTTAAGATATTTAAGGGGATTCAAGTAGACATTTTTGAGCGATACAACCATCCCATATTTTACGCCTAAACTTACTTTATATGAATGACTAGAAAATACACCTTTGAATATATATATGATGAGTAAGGATTATTGTCGTGATTTTTTACATGTGATTTTTGAAGTTTACTGTTAAGGTTTAATTTGATTTTGGCAATAGGGTCGAGAGAGGGTGAGTAGAATTGAAAAGGTAGTTTCCACATTATCCACACAGTTAAAACAAATGGCTTTGTTACTTATTGCACTATTAGTTAACATAATATATATTATAGGAAGTCACAAACAATGAAGTTTATCACCCCTTAAACTACTGAAAGAAGGTTGAATGAGTGTTTTTGTATATTAAAATCACACTTCTACTATATGTAATGCTTGGTTAATATATTCAAAAAAAAGCAATGACTATATTTAAAACAGGATAATTACTCTTTTCTTATAGGGAACTATTTCTTCTTCTATTTTCGTGTGGTATGTCTTTTTATAGATGAAATTGTCTATGAGTCTTTCCTAAAATGAAACGCTGTTAGAACGTAAATTTTGTGCATAAAAAAACAAGGTTGATTAGACCTTGTATTTCGTGTGTTATAACTCAATGATTCCTACATCTTTTAACTTCAGATTATTATATACTTCTTCTACTTCTTTCATGGTGTCATCATATAGTAAAAATGGTTGATGACAATCACTACTTAGGATTGTTCTAATTCCATACTCTTTTACTAAATCCCAAAATTCAATTCTAGGATATAGTGGTTGTTCTCCAAGAGGTGTCATTACTCTACCTCTTCTATTTCCATTCGCATTGTATTCAAAGATTGCATCTGTTTCTTTTGCGACTTCTAGAATTTTTTTAGTAACTTCTATTGCATCTTTATCCCAATTTTTATATCCGCACATAAATAAATCTGGATGTGCATGGAATAAAAATCGTTTGGATTTCATCGCTGAAATCATAAAATCTGCATATAAATGGATATCTTCTTTTCTTCTTAAATCGAAACTAGAGATCAATTTTGATAGATTATTGTTCCTAATAACATAGTGCTGTCCATGAATCATATAGTCTACTTTTTGTTCAAGGTTGTTGTAATACTCTTCGTGTTTATCAAAGTATTCTACTTCAAGTCCTTTATAAATTATGATTTTTCCTTTTGTTTTATCTTGTGCTATTTCGATATCTTTTAAATATTCTTCTAAACGTTCCATTTTCATACGAACATGATAATCATGAACGTTATCATTTGGAGCATGATCGCTAATACCTAATATTTTGAAGTTATGTTTGATTGCTTCTTCTGCATATTCTATTGCAGTTCCTCCTGCATGTCCGCAGAAGTGTGTATGTGTATGGTAATTTGCCTTCATTAATTTATACGGTAGTGACATCCAATACTTTCTGTACGATGTAACGCTCCTTCTATTATAAGTGTCGCAGCTTCTACCATGTTTAATGCCTCATAATAGAACTTATTATTATTTGGGTATTGTGATAACGCTGTGTGTAGTTTCTGTACTTCTTGTAATGCAAACTCAAGTCCATCTTTCGAACGTACGATTCCTACATACTCATCCATAATTTGACCTAGTTTGTGTTTTAATGGTATGAAGTTATAGTTTCTACTATTGAACTTAGAATACGTTGTATCATCAGATAACTGTGTATCCTGTTTATTATTGATTACTTGAGCAATCCTATTTCCAAATACGATACATTCAAGTAACGAATTGGATGCAAGTCTGTTTGCTCCGTGAACACCGTTAGATGCACACTCACCACAAGCGTATAGGTTCTCTAAGGACGTTTTACCATTTAAATCAGTTTTGATACCACCTATTGTAAAATGCTGTACAGGAGCAACTGGGATTAGATCAATACCAAGTTTGAATCCATACTGTTGTAAGTGGTTATTGATTGTTGGAAAACGGCTTTGTAAATTAGTAATATCCATATGTCTTGTATCAAGGTAGACATGGTCTGTCCAAGTATCGTACATTTCACGGTAAATTGCCTGTGAAACGACATCACGTGGGGCTAACTCTAGTCGTTCATCGTATTTCTCCATGAAGCGTTCTCCCTCACTATTAAGCAAGTAAGCGCCTTCCCCTCTTAACGCCTCTGTCAGTAAAAACTTCTGTCTATGCATCGTTTCTGTGTTATGGAAGGCTGTTGGGTGGAATTGGATGAACTCCATGTGCTGTAAATCGACGTGTGCACGGCTTGCGATGGCTATTCCATCTGCTGTTGCACTGGTTGAATTGGTGGTAGATCCGTATATGTTGCCAATTCCCCCTGTTGCTATGACTGTGCTTTTCGCAACGAATTTTATGACCTTATTGGCTTTGTTTAGGGCAAAAACACCACTACAATGGTTCGGATTTGAAACTAAATCTAGAGCCATTGTATTTTCATGTAGATGCACGTTATCCCTAGAAGCACATTCATCTCTTAATGCGTTCATTATGCCTTTTCCAGTACTGTCTCCTCCAGCGTGTAGAATTCTACGCTTAGAGTGTCCACCTTCACGAGTCATCAATAGGTTACCTTGGTCATCTTTATCGAATGCAACATTGAATTTTATTAGGTTATTTATGTTAAAACTAGCTTCTTCAACTAGTACTTTTACTGCTTGTTCATCATTTAAGTAGCATCCTGCTTTTAAGGTATCATCAAAATGACCTTTTAGAAGGTCTTCATTGATATTCAATTCTCCTGCAATACCACCTTGTGCTAAACGGCTGTTTGTATCGATTAGGTCCTCTTTAACAATAATATCGACTCTTTTTTGAGAATCGATATTTAATGCTGTATAAAGTCCAGCTAATCCTGCGCCTATAATCACAATGTCTGTCGTGATTGTTTTCATAATTATCACCTAGCTTAATTTTAACATTTTGTCTAGTGCTTCAAACGCTTTAACTCTTATATCTTCTGGTACTTCTACTTCAAATTGATCATCACGTAGTGCTAAGTATACATCTTCTAGTCTAGTTAACTTCATATCGTAACACTTTAAATCGGGAGTTAGAATATGAAACTTCTTGTTTGGACTGTTTACTTGCATTGTATGGATGATACCTTCTTCAGTACCTACAATGAATTCGTCGTGATCTGATTCGATTGTATAATTTAGTAATCCTTTTGTACTACCTACAAAATCAGCTTCATGAATTAGGTCTAATTTTGCCTCTGGATGTACTATAAACTCTGCATTAGGGAATTTAGCTTTGGCAGTTGCTACATGTTCTAACGTTAAATCGTTATGTACACAGCAGAACCCTGGCCATACTTCCATATCCAATTCAAATTTTTCTCTTAAGTAAGCTCCTAAGTTTTTATCTGGAACATACATCAGTTTATCATCTTTGTAATGCTTTATAATTTTTTCTGCGTTACTTGAAGTAACACATATATCACTTAATGCCTTAACTTTAGCTGTTGTGTTTACATATGCAACGATCTTACGATCAGGATTTTTAGCTTTGTAGTTTAATAGTCTTATATCAGTAACCATATCTGCCATCGGGCATCCTGCTTCTGCTACTGGTAATAATACTTTTTTATGGGGACTTAATATTTTTGCTGTCTCAGCCATAAAATGAACACCAGCAAACACAATAACTTCTGCATCTGTTTCTGCTGCTATTTGGCTTAAGTAAAGACTATCTCCAGTATAATCTGCTATATCTTGAATAGACCCTTCCTGGTAGAAATGCGCTAGTATTACGGCATTTTTTTCTTTCTTTAAACGGTTGATTTCTTCAATCATTTTTTGTTTGTCCATCAATAAATCACCTCGCAACCATATTCTAACATTTTATAGAGTTCTACGCAATTATTAAGACATAAAAAAAAGCCTTGTAAGGCTTTTTAATTACCAAGTCTTGGAATATACACAAAGAATATCACAAACGCTACAATAGAACCAAAGAATAGGGCTGTGTTTAATGCAAATAAACAATATCCCTTAAAACTATTAAACGGATACAATAATTCCTCTTGTTCTTCAATCTCTTTGAATGTTGTATCAATAAACAGTTTGCTACAATCGTTAAACTTGATCTTTGTAACATAAGAGAATGAACCATCCATAATATCTACATGTGAATATTTCTTATCATCTAAAAATTGTTGGAACTTTTCCCTATTATTCCATTTACTGTATAAAACACTGTATCTATTTCTCTTTATATGTCTGAATTTTTGCCTATATCCTAGTAATATACCTAAAAACATAATCATTGCGAACCCGAAGATGTAAAGTGCAAGTGAAGATATGTCTTTTGTATAGAAGAATAAATGTGCTACAAACATGAAATAGATAAATATATGCATGTATAAACTTAAATTAAGCGATAATGTCTCATCCACAAAATGAGACTTCCTAACAAAGTATATCATACGTATAAAATACAATGGTATTAGTGAAAATACGATAATTAGTATTGCTGGTGTAAAATAATTAACAAAAAAATCCATCTTGTCCCCCCTTTGGTCTTCTGTTTAAATTATATCATAAGTTTTATTAAACTAAAAATGTACTTTTGTCTTTTATAAACTATAATATATATATACAATTAAAGATTTCAACTATATAAAGGGTGATTATACATGGAGATTAAAAGACCTCTTGCATTTCGTGCAAGACCAAAATCAATTGATGATATTGTAGGACAAGAGCATTTAATAGGTGAAAAAGGTGTTATTAGAAGAATGGTTTCTAATAATAAACTATTCAGTATGATATTATATGGTCCACCTGGAATTGGTAAAACAACAATTGCAGAGGCAATTGGTGAATTATTTGGATTAAATGTTTTTAAATTTAACGCTTCAACCGATAAGAAGGCTCATTTAAGCGAAATAATTAAAGCTAGCATAAATTATGGTGCTTTGGTTATTATTGATGAAATCCACAGAATGAACAAAGATATTCAAGACTTTTTATTACCACATGTTGAAGAGGGAAACATTCTAATTATTGGATTAACGACAAACAACCCATATCATTCTGTTAACCCAGCTGTTAGATCAAGAACACATGTACTAAAACTAAAACCAATTTCTAACGAAGACATCATTAAGAGATTGAAACAAGTAACAATAGACTTTGAATCGGAATTAACCGCTACTCTTGATCAAGATGTACTAAGCTATATTGCACAGTCTAGCAATCATGAAATTAGAGCTGCGATTAATAGTTTAGAGATATTACATATGTCTTTTCCTAAAGAAACCATAACATTAGACATGGCAAAAGAGATTTTACTGACACCAAGTCTTTCATTAGATAAAAACGAAGACAACTACTTCAATATATTAAGCGCAATGCAGAAATCGATTAGAGGAAGTGATGTAGATGCAGCACTTCACTATTTAGCTAGATTAATCGCAATGGAGGATTTACCTTCTATTCTAAGACGATTAACAGTTATTGCATACGAAGATATTGGACTTGCGAATCCTTCTGTTATAACGAAGATGGATGCTTGCACAAGAGCTTGTGAACGCGTTGGATTCCCAGAAGCAAGAATTCCGCTTGGTTTATTAGTTGTTGATATGGCATTATCACCTAAATCAAATAGTGCGTATCTTGCAATTGATGCCGCACTGGAAGATATTCACAGAGGTTTAACTCCAAAAGTACCAAATCATTTGATCAATGTATCAAATTTTGAAGATAAGACTAAATATATCTACCCTCACGCTCATAAAGATGCACTTGTATACCAACAATACCTACCAGATGAACTAAAAGATAAAGAATACTTTAAGGGCTTAGAAACTGGTAAATACGAACGAGCACTTAATCAAAGAAATAAAATAATCAAAGAAGTTTTACGTAAAAAATAAAAAGGACAATTATTTGTCCTTTTTTACATATCAGGTTCACATACATTATCTCTCTCAGATAAGAATCCACTTATATATTCATTCAAGTTAACATCAATTCTACCTTTACCACCTAGAATTACTTCAATACCAGCATGATCCATGTGTTTGATCATTTGCTTATCCATATTGGATGTGATTACAACGTCAATATCTTGTTCACTTAACAAAATAGGAATATTGTAATCGATGGATACATAAATAGGTAATGGTGTAACTGCGATTATATCAGTATTAGAAACGGTGTAACACATAAATTCTTTTAAATGTCTAAATTCCTTAACTATCGTTACTTTATCTGTTGTTGGAAAGGCAATCTTTAGTACTTCTTTAATACCAACATCTAGATTGTTTTCACCTTTCAACTTAATATTTGAAATATCATTACTAATTTTAAGTCCTTTGTTGTGCAGGATTGTATCAATTAGTTTTAATCTAGCTTTTTCAACAAGTCTCTGAATTGTAGTCCTACTTACTTCCATTTCCTTAGCAGCGTCTATTTGACTTTTACCTTCGTAATCAATCAAACGGATTGCCTCTAACTCATCTATATGTAAAGTAGTACTTTCTAATTCACTCATTGGAATCCCTGCGGGTTTAAACGTTCTTAATCCATCAAGTCTTCTAGCATACCTTTTTTTCTTATTCATCAAATCACCTCGTTTGGGCATATGCACATTTCATTGTATCATATGTATAACTGTTTAGTATATAAAAAAAGCACATTTCTGTGCTTTTTTAAATTTATCTTTTACCTTTGTCGTATGGTTCACCAGCTGCTTTTGGTCCTGCGCTGTTTCTACTTGTTAACATCAAAACAATTAATGTTACGATGAATGGAATAATTCTTAGAGTTTCTGTAGAAAGATCTAATTTGTCTAAGAATGGAATTAAGTTTGTCATGTTAGATAACTTAGCAAAGAATCCGAATAGCAATGCCATTAACATGATTCTTCCTGGTTTCCATTGTCCTGAAATTAGAACTGCTAATGCTAAGAAACCATATCCACCTACACCATAAATTGGATCATAATTGCTTGAAATTGGTACGATATAGAATAATCCACCAAGTCCAGCAAGTCCACCAGATATTAGAACTCCTGCATAACGCATTTTGTAAACATTTACTCCTGCAGCATCTGCAGCTTGAGGATGTTCACCACAAGCACGAAGTCTTAAACCGAATTTTGTTTTATATAATACAAGATATGCAATGATTAGGATTAAGATTCCCACAAATACTGTTATATATGTTTTTGTAAAGAACATAGGACCTAGTATTGGAATATTACTTAAATCTAAGCCAAATATAGTTACTTCTCTAATGAAAAACTCTCTAGTTGGATAACTAATTTTCCCAACACCGAATACAGCTCTTGCTAGGAATACACCAAATGCAGGTGCAAAGATATTTAATGCTGTACCAGATATAACCTGGTTAGCCTTCATATTAACTGAGGCAAATGCATGTAGTAAACTAAACAGTACTCCAGCACTAATAGCTATAATCATACCAATGATAAATAACCATTGTCCACCTAAACCAGTATTCTCAAATAGGATACCCATGATAAATGCACTGATTACAGCACCGAATACCATGATACCTTCTAATGCGATATTAACAACACCACTACGTTCACTGAATAATCCAGCTAATGCAACGATTATAAGTGGAACTGCGATAAATAGTGATAAACGAATAATTTCAGCAAATGTATTAATAAAGTCCATCATTATTCATCACCTCCAGTTTCTACTACTGGCTCTGTGTCTTTTTTCACAAACAGTTTATCAATTTTTGCTACTAACCAACGACCAGCTGATCTAAATACAATTGATAATGCACTTAAGTAAATAATTGCTGATATGATGATATCAATGATTTCTTTTTTAAATGTTAATGTTTGTAAGTATAGTCCAGCAACTTTTATGTACCCAAGGAATAAACCAGCACCTAAGATACCAAATGGATTGCTTAGTCCTAGTAATGCAACTGCTATTCCATCAAATCCTTCTGGTTGTAGGATATATGTAGTTGAAATATGTGCTCCAGAAGTAGTTAAATAGATAACTGCTCCTGCAAGTCCTGCTAATGCACCAGCGATTGCCATTGCATATACAACACTCATTTTTTCATTGATTCCAGCATATTTTGCAGCATCTTTGTTATGTCCAACTGCTTTTAACTGAAAACCAAATGTTGTTTTATTTAATACAATATAAATAATTACTACTGCAAGTAATGCAAGCCAGAAACCTCCGGTAACGGAACTATCTGGGAATATTTTATCTAAGAACATCCTTGGTATAACTGCATTAGGATGTACTGATTGTGATTCTGATTTTAATGGTTCAAATACGAAATCTTGTACCAATCTTGAAACGGAATACATTGCGATATAGTTTAACATTATTGTTGCTACTACTTCATGAACATTGAAGAATGCTTTAAGTAGACCGGGGATAACACCCCAAATGGCACCAACTAAGATTGCACCAAGTACTGCAACCATCCAGTGGCTATATCCTGGTAAAAATGTCCAATGCACACCAATGTAGATAGATGTAAATGCACCCATTGTTAATTGCCCTGTTGCTCCAATATTGAATAATCCAGTTTTAAATGCAAACCCAATACTTAATCCAGTTAAGATTATTGGTGTTGCCTTAACAACTACATTTCCAAGTGAACTCATTCCTTCACGGAATCCTGCACTTAATATAATTCCAACACCTTCAAATGCATCTCCTGGTTCAAAAGCTAACATTAAGAAGAAACTAAATAATATACCAGCTAGAATTGCAAAAGCTGATGATAAGAAATTGATACCCGAGTCATTATGGAAGAATCTTGATATAGGATTGGTGTATTTTTTTTCTTCGTTGTTCATTATAAGTCACCTCTCTTAGATCCAGACATATATAGTCCTAATTCGTTTTCTGTAACTTCTTTAGGATTAACGTTTGCAACGATTTCACCTTCGTACATTACTAATATACGATCAGATACACTCATTACTTCGTCTAATTCCAATGACACTAATAATACTGCTTTACCTTGATCTCTTAGTTTTACTAATTGATCATGAATATATTCTATTGCTCCAACATCTAAACCACGAGTTGGTTGAACTGCGATCATTAAGTCAGGATTTCTATCAAACTCTCTTGCAACGATTGCCTTTTGTTGATTTCCACCACTTAAACTTCTTGTAGATGTTTTCTCTCCCCTACCACTACGAATATCGAAACGTTCAATAAGATCGTTGGTATGTTCCGAGATTGCATCAAATTTTAAGAATCCTTTATTTTGGAATTCTTCATCAAAATATGATTGTAAGATCATGTTTTCACCAAGGTTGTATTCTAATACAAGACCATGTTTGTGTCTATCCTCAGGAATATGTCCGATTCCAGATAATGTTCTGTTTCTAATACTTAAATCAGAAATTACCTTATCACGAACAGTGATTGTTCCTGTATAGTTTGTTTTTAATCCAGTAATAGCTTCAACTAATTGAGTTTGTCCATTACCTTCGATTCCAGCAATACAAAGGATTTCACCTTCACGAGCCTGGAATGATATATCCTTAAGTACTTGTTTCTGCGCCTTATTGAACATCGTTAAGTTTTCAATGGTAAGAACACTCTCTCCAAGTTCCATTGGGTTTTTATCAACTTCGAATAGAACTTGACGTCCAACCATCATTTCAGCCATTTGCTCAATTGATGATTCAGCTACGTCGATAGTACCAATGTATTTACCTTTTCTTAAAACAGTACATTTATCAGCAACTGCTTTAATTTCTTTTAATTTATGAGTTATGACAATTATTGATTTCCCTTCACTTGCCATTTCTTTCATGATTTTCATTAATTCATCAATTTCTTGAGGAGTTAATACTGCAGTAGGTTCATCGAAAATCATAATCTCTGCATCACGATATAACATCTTAAGAATTTCAACACGTTGTTGCATCCCAACTGTGATATCAGAAATCTTAGCGTTTGGATCAATATTGAAATTGTATTTTTCACTTAATGCAGTGATTTTGGCAATTGCATCTTCCATTTTTAAGAATCCTGCTTTGGTATCTTCTTTTCCTAAAATGATATTTTCAGCTACTGTATAATTATGTACTAATTTAAAATGCTGGTGAACCATTCCAATGTGCATATCATTCGCATCATTTGGATTTCGTACTTGAACTTCTTCACCATTAACTTTGATTGTCCCACTTGTTGGTTGATATAAACCGAATAAGATTGACATTAAAGTAGACTTACCTGCTCCATTTTCCCCTAATAAAGCGTGTATCTCTCCTTTTTTTAATTGAAGAGTAACATTATCATTTGCCCTAATTCCTGGAAAATCCTTTGTTATGTTAAGCATTTCGATTACGTAATTCATTGTCTTCACCTCTTAATAGAAATTTTATCATATTCTTGATTAGAATGAAATCAAAACTCATTAAATACTCATATGATTTGGATAACGCTTACAAGGAATTGAATAATTAAACTTTATGGAATTACTTATTTCTAAGTTCTTTCATAAAATCCAATAAGTGTTCCTTTTGTGTATCTGTGAAATATACTTTTCTACCTTTTGTATCAATAAGCTTCTGTTCTTTTAACTCTCTGATATGTCGATAAAGTGTTCTTATGTTAATTCCAGTACGTATAGATGTTTTGTCACGTGACTCATCTAATATATTTAAATCATCTTGTTTAGTACTTTGCTGCAGAAGATGGTTTACCATTAAGTATCTAGTGTTTAAAATAATTTGTTCTCCAGACTCAACCATGTTTTTTGTGAAGTTCACTGAAACAGAGTGAAGGACAACTCTTGTTAAATCATGGTTTTCTTTTAGCCATCTTTTGAAATCCTCAGTTTTAAATCTTAAGACTTCTGATGTTTCATTAGCAACGATGGTTGATATAACATCAGGTTTTCCTATTATTGCCTCTACTGCACCGATGAAGTCATCACCGTATAGGATTACAGGTTCATAAATCCTACCACTTTCAAACTCGTTAACCACAACAAAACTACCACGTATTATGTAGTAGACATAGTTTACATCTTCACTTTTTTCATATAATAATTCTGATTTCTTATAAATTTTAAACGAACCATTTTGCTTGATGTAAGATGGCATGTTTTTAAGTATGACATTTAGTTTCTCAGGATTATTCATTTTGTTTGATGTAAGGGTTTGCTTATATTTCTCGATATTCACTATATCACACTCCTATAAATAGCATAATGTCATTTGACAGTTTTTGCAATAAAAAAAGGAAGTTTTTCAACTTCCTTTAATTTAAAATGTGTTTATTAGCTTTCGTCTTCAACCATAACTTTGTCGTATTTTGCAGCTACAACAGCTAAAGTTTGAGTATTGTCACCATCAACAACGATATCTCCATCAACTAATTTTTCGAAGATAGCATCATAATCAGCTTGATCGAAATCATTGAATCTTGAGAAATCTTGAGGTAATCCAACACCGTTATTAGAAACGTCGAATGTAACAGCAGCTCCACCAGTGAATGTTTCAGCATAAATTTCAGCTAAAGTATCATTTACAGAAACAGCTAATTCTTTCATTGCAGATGTGATAACTTCTGGAGCGTCTCCAGCTTGATCAATATCTACACCAATTACTAATCCGTCTTCTTGGAATGCAGCTTCCATTACAGATGCTCCAGCTCCACCAGCAGCAGCGAAGATAACTTCAGTTCCTGTAGAATACCAAGAAACAGCAGTCGCTTGAACTTCTGGAGTTTCCCAGAATACGTTTGAATACCAGTATTTAACTGTAACAGCGTCATCAGCTAATCCCATATCCATAGCAGCTTGATCAGCACCTTGAACGAATCCATAACCGAAACGTACAACAGCAGGTACAGCCATACCACCGATAAATCCTAATTCAGTGTATCCATCTTTAACTGCAGCATAACCAGCTAAGAATCCAGCTTCGTGCTCTGTATAGAAGATAGGTCTAACATTTGATTCAACTGTAAAGTCTGGAGCTCCACCATCTGTAGTAGCCATAGTGTCCCAATCAGTTACATTGTGAGGCGAACCATCTAAAATAATGAAATTAATAGTTGGATTGTCTCCTTGAACTTCCCATACAGCATTCTCGAATAAGAATCCTGGACATACAACTGTAGTTGCACCTTCAGTAATTGCTAATTCGATAGCATCAACATAGTCATCAGTTGTTTTAGCAACTGGTTGGTAATATTTGTGAGTTACGTCATTAATCCATGCATAACGAACTACACCTTCCCAAGCACCTTGGTTGAATGAACCATCATCGATAGTTCCAACATCAGTGATTAATGCAATTTCAAATGTTGTTGCATCTACATTTGGATCTTCGTAATCGCACTCTTCGTTACTTGGATCAATCATACAATCTACTGCATCTTCGTTATCTTTCTTACAAGCAGAAAGACCTAAAACTAAAGTAAGTGCAGCTAATAATAATAAAAACTTTTTCATATTTCCTCCTAAGATTTTTTTTTTTAACTGATTTAATTATAGTCTCAAGCGCGTTTTTTGTAAAGGTATTAAGGCAAAAAAAACGAAAATATATGAATATTCACTCATTTGTATATAATATAGAAAAAAAATAGGCAAAATCTGCCTATTTTAATTGTGTATCAATCAATACTGGGATTATAATTGGTCTACGTTTTGTAGATTTGTAAAGAAATTTTTGCAAATCACTCTTTACATTTTCTTTGTAAACTCGCCAATCTATATACTTGTGTGTAAACACTTTTTTTGTTACTTCATTGAATACTTCATGAACTTGTTCGATAAGCTCGTCATTCTCTTTCATATAAACGAATCCTCTACTTACAATTTCAGGAGTACTTACTATTTTTCTGTTTCTTGCATCGACATTGGCGATGATTAATAATACACCATCAGTTGATAACATTTCTCTGTCTCTTAGTACAACATCAGAAACATCATTTTCTAAACTACCATCCACTAAGAAATCTCCATTTGTAATAAGTTCATTATAAGGTACTAAATTACCTTTTTGAATTTGCATTACAACACCATTATCAAGCATTACAACGTCTTTGTTTTCATATCCAAGTTGATTACAAACATCTCTTAATGCAAACTGATGACGATACTCACCAATTACAGGAACTATGTACTTAGGATTTAAAATATTAATTAGTAATTTTACATCCTCACTACTTGCGTGTGATGGAGGTAAAATAGCTTTATTAATTTTCAATACATTACAGTCATTTCTATATAATATATCCAATGTTCTTGCGGCTATTTTCTCAGTACCAGGCACTGGTGGTGTCATTAGAATGATTGTATCCTCGCTATTTACATGAATCAATCTATCTAATTTCTTAACCATTCTTTGAATCATATAAAATGGTTCATGACGATCTCCCGCAACTAATATAACTGCATCTTCTAACTCGTTTTTATTCTTATCATCAATAAACTTTAAGTTACAAAGTCTATCTTCTGGTATTTTAAGATATCCAGTTTTTACTGCGATATCTATTGTTCTTTGTGTTTTACGTCCGATTATCGCTATCTTACGTTTGTTTTGCAAGGCAATATCTATAATCTTCTGAATACGATTCAAGTCAGTACTAAACGCAGTAACAATGATTCTGCTTTCAGCGCTATACATGGCTTGATTCAAAGTATAATCTAGATTGCTAGAATTATGAGTATGCCCTACTCTTTCTGCACCCAATGATTCCGTTAACAATGCTAAAACAGGTTTTGAAGCAATTTGGTTTAATTTACTAAATTCTGTTTTATACATATTATGAACATTTTGATCAAAATTGTAATCAGGAGCATAAACTATGACTCCATCATTTGTTGTTATCGCTATACCTAATGATTCGGGAATTGAGTGTGTTACTCTGTAAAAATCTACTTTTACATCTCCAAAATTCATTGTCGTACTACTATCTACGGTAAAGAATTTATGTTCTTTAACATCAATTCCTTGATCCTCTAAACTATCTTTCAATACAGCCAAAGTAAAATTACTACCATACACTGGCATTGGTATTGATTTTAATAATCTAGGAACTGCTCCGATATGGTCTTCGTGTCCGTGCGATAAAAAGAGACCAGCAATTCTATGTTTGTTTTCTTCTAAGAATGTAAAATCAGGGATAATGGAATCTACTCCAAACATCTCTACACTTGGATATTTAAGTCCGGCATCTAAAATAAAAATTTTATTATCAATATCACAAATGTACATGTTCTTACCATTTTCTCCGAGTCCACCCAAAGCAAATATCTTTATTGTACTCATACATGTACCTCCTTATTTGTCATTAAAAGTATACCACATAATTGAATAAGTATCTTGTTTTTGTCTTTTTTTCAATATGAAAGTGTATTCATTATTATTAGGATATGATATATTAGATATAAAGGAGTGGGAATATGATAAATTATCCAAACAAGAAGAATAATTTTCAAAAACAAAAAACATCGCATTCAAACCGTGGAATGTCTTTTGAAAAGATGATAAACGAGTCGAATGAACACTACTTATCTCATAATAAAGCAATCATCCATAAAAAACCTATTCCTATCCAAATAGTTAAAGTGGATTACCCATCACGAGCTGGGGCAGTTATTAAAGAAGCGTACTATAAGGTTCCTTCTACTACAGACTATAACGGCATCTATAAAGGATATTATATAGACTTTGAGGCAAAGGAAACAATCAATAAAACATCCTTTCCATTATCTAACATTCATCCTCATCAAGTGGAGCATTTATATAATATATATGATCATAATGGAATTAGTTTTTTACTTATTTTCTTCAAAGCACATGATGAAATATATTTATTAGAAAGTAAATACGTTATGGAGTTTTATAAACGTTCATTGGATGGTAGAAAGAGTATTACATACGAAGAAATTAAAGAAAAAGGACATATTATTAAAGAAAAACTTAGTCCTAGAATAGATTATTTAAAAGTTGTAGATGACATAATAAAAAGCCTATAAATAGGCTTTTTTTATTGCAATGTACTTCCTGATTTAATAACTTTCTCATTTATAATGGCACTACTAAATATTCTACAGTGACGCTCAACTATTGTATTCTCAGGTATAACAACTTTACTACCAATAACATTGATTCCTCTGTTTAATAACTCAGGTTTATCTTTATTAAGGGTATAATCGTTCCCATGTCCAATTGTGGCATTTGGTCCAATCTTACAGTTTTTATCAATAATTGCATTTTCAATATAGCTACCAGGTAATACTTCAGTATCATTCAGAATTACTGAATTAATAACAGTTGCACCTGGATGAATGATAACTCCAGGGCTTAGTACACTTTTAACTACATCCCCAGCAATAATAGAACCATTACTGATCAATGCCTGTGATATTTTTGCTTTACTACCAATTTTCACAGATGGCATTTCTTCTGATCTTGTATAGAATTTCCAATCTCTATCATACAAATCTAATTTAATTTTATCAATTGTGTTTGTTAGTTCAAGATTGGCATCTAAATATGAATCATATGTTCCAACGTCTCTCCAATAATCCGCAAAAACGAAGGTTTGTAAATGTGATGTTTTTAACAGATGTGGAATTATATGCTTACCAAAGTCTAAATTAGCATCTTTTACATCTTCAATCGCTCTTAATAACACATCTGTTTCAAATACATAGATACCCATACTAGCAAGGTTACTTTCTGGATTCTTTGGTTTTTCACTGAATTTTGTAATCTTACCATTTTCATCTGCAGATAAGATTCCAAAGCGATGTGCATCTTCTAGCGGTACAGGTTGTACTGCTATTGTTAGATCTGCGTTGCTTTTTTTATGTGTTTCAATCATATCTCTATAATCCATTTTGTATATGTGGTCTCCACTTAGAATCAATGTATACTTTGGATTTAGTCTTTTAATATAGTTTATGTTTTGTAAAACTGCATCTGCAGTTCCTGCGTACCACTGTTTATGTGGTTGTAGTAAGTGGACACTTGCATCTCTTCTATCCAAGTCCCATGGTTTACCTTTACTAATATGCTCATTAAGTGATAACGGTAAATACTGTGTAAGAATTCCGATATTGAAGATTCCTGAATTTGTACAATTACTTAATGTAAAATCTACTATTCTAAACTTCCCTGCAAATGGGACAGCTGGTTTCACTCGCTTTTCTGATAATATATCAAGTCTACTTCCTCTACCACCGGCTAATATCAACGCTAATGTTTCCATCTTATTCCTCCTTAAGTTTTTTGTACAATTCAATGTATTGTTTTGCACTTTGTGTCCATGAAAAATCTTCATTCATTGCTCTTTTAACCAATGCGTTCCATGCTTTATTATTTTTATAGGCTTCCAGTGAAGCATTGATTGCATGTTTCAAATCATCACTATCATAGTTCTCGAAACCAAAACCATTACCTTCACCAGTAAACTTATTATATGGATTAATAGTATCTCTTAATCCACCTGTGTTTCTAACAATCGGTAATGTTCCATATTTTAAACTAATAAGTTGACTTAAACCACATGGTTCGAATCTTGATGGCATCAAGAATAAATCACTACCTGCATAAATCTTTCGAGCCATTTTTTCGTTGTATCCAATATACAATCCTATTTGATGAGGATATTTATCTTTTAATTCACGATAATACTTTTCAATATCAGGGTCTCCACTACCGAGTAAAACAAACTGAAATTGTTTCTTTTCCAAGAACCCTTCTAAGACTTCTTTTATTAAATCAAAGCCTTTGGCCTCTGTCAATCTAGAAACCATACCAATAAGAGGTACATCAATCTTTTCTAAGTTATAATATTTTCTAATGTGCTTCTTATTCTCTTCTTTTCCTTCTAAATAATTATCAACATTAAAGTTAAACTTTATATTTGTATCAACTTCAGGACTAAACGTGTCATAATCAACTCCATTTACAATCCCAGTTAATCTATTTTCTCTTGTTTTTAAAACAGTGTTCATTCCAAATCCAAAGTAATCATATAGTATTTCTTTGGCATATGTTTTCGATACTGTAGAAACATAATCTGCGACTTGAATTCCTGATTTAAGATAATTGATTAAATTTCCATATTCAATATCAGGTTTTAAATCTACACCAAGATATTCAATAAGGTCTTTGGCAAAACGTCCTTGATATGCAATATTATGAATTGTAAGCAGTGTTTTAATATTTTGATATTTACCATAATTATATTTTTCTTTTAATAAGTATGGAATAAGCCCTGCTTGCCAATCATTAATATGAACAATATCTGGATAAAAATTCATTTCTTGCATCATCATTAATACTGCGTGATTAAAGAACCCAAAACGTTCCCCATCATCAAAATGACCATACAGACTATCTCTATATCCAAAATAGTATTCGTTGTCTACAAAGTAGAACGTAACACCTTCGTGGACCAGATATTCAATACCTGCGTACTCTTCTTTATTCTTAATAGGAACTCTAAAATCTGTGATTTTTTCAAGTTGATCATTCCAATTATCTTTTGTCATTTTATGTTTCGGAATAACAACTCTTGCATCTATACCTAATCGTACTAATTCTTTAGGTAATGCTCCAATAACATCTCCAAGTCCTCCAGTTTTACTAAAGGGTAACGCTTCTCCTGCAACAAACAATATTTTCATTCAATCAACTCCTCTTTATTTCATTATACCTTATTTCAAAAAAATATATAAAAAAAGAGATGAAAAAATTTTCATCTCTTAAAATAACTCTTGGTCACTCAGTCTATTAAATAGTAACTTACCAACAATAATTGCAAGAATTACTGAAGGAACCATATAGTAGGCGTTATACACTAAACTATAAACATAAATGTTACTAAATTCCTCAGGCATCCATACACTGAACAATGCAAATCCTGATATGAAGTGGAATAAAAATCTTCCTAAACCACCAATGATTGCAACAGCAACAAATCCTTTAAACGATCTGCCGAATAGTAATACTCCAGCATATCCTAATGCGATTGCTCCAAATGCAAAGATATAATCAAGTGGTAAGCTCCACGGGAAGTACAACTGTCCATCTAATAATAGGTTTAATAAACCATAGATAACACCACTCATAATTCCAAATTTAAATCCATGACGATATACAATAATGAATAATGGAAGCATACTTAATGATACTCTACCTCCATAAGGCATTGCTAGAACTGGGAAGAATGTTGCGATACCAGTAAAAACAACTTCTAATACTACTGCCAGAGATACTAAAATAGCAATCTCTGAGATGATTCTTGTGTCTCTCATATTTCTCTCCTTTAAATTAAAATATTTGCCCTAAATCTTAGGACAAACATAATTTAAAGTTTATTGTCCTACGCTGGCATTATCCAGATCAGGTGCGGTCTACTTTAGTTTCAAAAGTACTCTCAGCCTAGTTCTCTAAGCTCCCCGACTTTAGTGCTACTTCATTATATACATAACTAAATTTTATTGCAAGTATTACATTACTTTATTTTCATAATGTAAGCGCTTATTAAAATAATTAAAAAAAGGTTGCATTTTTAATTAAAGTACACTATAATTCCAATGGAATTTTAATTTATGGAGGAACATCATGAAGAAACAACCAGTTACGTTAGAAACAATATTTATCTTGTTATTTTTTGTGTTAGGTTTTATTTTATTTTCATCATCAATGGGTGTTGCAAACTTTTTAAACACGATGATTAATACAAGTTTTTACCTACTTATTAATGTCGCACTTTGGATTATGGCAGTTGCTGTATTAACTGGTGCAATGGCAGGGATATTTAGTGAGTTTGGTGTAATTGCATTACTAAATATTGCATTTGGATCAATCGTTAAAATCATTTATAAATTACCTGGTGTAGCTGGTATAGGTGCTATTAGTGCATACTTGTCAGATAATCCAGCTGTTATTAGCTTATATAGAGAAAAAGAGTTTAGAAAGCAATTTAAGAATTACCAAGTACCAGTACTTGTGAACTTAGGTACATCATTTGGAATGGGGCTTGTAATTGCCATATTCTTTATCGCCCTAGATCCAGATTACTCAATCGCAGTTGGTGTTGGAGTTTTTGCTGCTATTGTTGGTAGTATGGTATCAGTTAGAATGCTTACCTATTATTCAAAAAAATACTATAAGATTCCTAAAGATGATAACCCTATTAAAGTAATAGATGATGACGAGTTCTTACGTGAAGTAAGAGAAGGTTCATTTGTAAATAGATTTTTAGAGAGTGCTTTAGATGGTGGAAAGAACGGTGTTGAAATCGGTCTTCAAATCATCCCAGGAATATTAATTATTTCAACATTTATAATGATGCTAACGTACGGACAACCTGTAAATATGCTAGGTGAAGCCCTAGAGTATTCAGGTGCAGCCAAAGAAGGTATTGCATTATTACCGAAACTTGGTAATCACATAATGTTTATAATGAAGCCGTTGTTTGGGTTCACTTCAAGTGAGGCAATTGCCTTCCCATTAATAAGCTTAGGAAGTGCTGGAGCTGCTATTGGTATTGTTCCCGACTTTATAAAAGCTGGATTCGTATCTGTAAAAGATATTGCAGTATTTACAGCGATTGGGACTACATGGAGCGGATATCTATCTACTCACGTAGGTATGATGGACACCTTAGGTGTAAGACCATTAACAACCAAAGCCATTTTATCTCATACCATAGGTGGTATAGTAAGTGGTGTTGTTGCCAATTATTTATTCATGCTAATTTCAACATTTATGTAATTTAAAAGCGCTAATTATAGCGCTTTTATTATTGCTTAAACGTTCGCAGCACAACTTGCAAATACTAAAACAAATAGTATTATATAAAAGATTACAAAAGTTAAAGGAGAAAATAGGAAAGAAAGTGCCGAACGCCAAATGCTACTAGGGCCATCATCGTGCCTAATAACTCGTAAGTATTTGATGATTCTAACAAAACTGATTATAAGATGTAGTATTGGATACAATATACCCACGTATATCACTAAGGCAATTAAATCATTCACATCTTTAATCTTATCTATAACAAAATAAAAGAAGCCAAGTATAAAGAACCCTAAGCCTAGTATTGATAATTGAATACGGAAAAATATATGCTCAAAGCGCATAAACTTCTCAACACGTTCACTAGAATGGTTATCCATATTAGTCCTCCTACTGTTTATATATTTTAATGATAGCATAAAAACTTTGAACATCAAAATAAAAAGACCTGTTAAAGGTCTTTTTCTGTTATTATCTCATAAATGATCGGTCTTTCAGGTACTATTTCACTAGATATAGTGAATGCCTCTAAGACTTCTTTTTTAATTTCTTCAATGTTGTCAAGATTGTTATACAGTACTGCTAATGTATCTCCTATATGAACTTTATTTCCAACTTTTTTCTTTAATATAATTCCTACATCAGGATCTATGCTATCTTCTTTTGTAGCACGACCAGCACCTAACTTCATCGCTCCAAGTCCGATTGCTAAAGCATTAATATCTTCAACATAACCATCTTTTGTTGCTTTTACTTCAATGATTTCCTTCACGTTAATAAATGTATCCATATTAATGTCTGAACCACCTTGTGCTTTTATGAAATCAAGTTGTTTTTGATGTGCTTCACCATTATTGATTTTCTCATGCAATAATGCTTTTGCTTCTTCTAATGTTTTTGTTAGACCTGCACTAAAGACCATATAACTACCAATTTCGATGCAAAGTAATTCTAAATCTTTTGGTCCATTACCTTCTAATGTCTCTAAAGCTTCTTTTACTTCTAGTCTATTTCCAACAGTATAACCAAGAGGTTGATCCATATCAGTAATAAACGCTACAGTTTTTTTACCGAAGCTTTCACCAATACCTACCATTACTTTAGATAACTCTCTTGCCTCATCTAGAGTTTTCATGAATGCACCTTCACCGATTTTAACATCAAGAACAATTACATCACTACCACTTGCTAGTTTCTTGCTCATAATACTTGAAGCTATTAAAGGTATACTTGGTACAGTTGCTGTTACATCACGTAAAGCATATAACAGTTTATCTGCCGGAGTTAGGTTTGCAGTTTGCCCTGCAACAGCTAACCCTATATCATTTACTTGATTCACAAAATCTTCTATTCCGATATCGATGCTTAACCCATCAATACTTTCTAACTTATCTAATGTTCCACCTGTATGTCCTAATCCTCTACCACTAAGTTTTGCAACTTTTGCTCCTGCTGCTGCTACTAATGGAGCTAATACTAATGTAGTTTTATCTCCTACACCACCTGTTGAATGTTTATCTACTTTAATTCCATTGATACTACTTAAATCAATGATATCTCCGCTATGTAACATGGCTTTTGTAAGATTACTTGATTCTTTCCTACTCATTCCTTTGAAATAAACAGCCATTAAAAAACTACTTACTTGATAATCAGGAATCTCCTTATTTACATATCCGTTAATGATGAACTCGATCTCTTTATCTGATAGTTCATGACCATCACGTTTTTTCTCTATTAAATCGACCATTCTCATGATATCACACCTTTCTTTTGAGTTATTATTATAACATAATATAATACCAAACTCTAACAAAAAAGCCAAGACTAATTCAAGGCTTTTTTAAATTCATTTAGTTGAGTTTGGATTAATCCTTTTACATTTTCACTAAGTTCCTGCGACTTCATGTGTTGATAATCCTCATACTTAATCAGAGGTAAGAAGTGAACATATATTTTCTTGCGTTTCCATAAAGGTGTTTTTGGTACGATATGAGTATTGTATAAAACTCCTACCAATATATCAGCTTTTGGCTTAATTGCTAGTTTAAAAGCTCCTGGTTTAAAATCAATCAGTTCGTTACCGAATGAGCGTTTCCCCTCAGGGAATATTGCCATTGGGTAACCTGCTTTAACACGTTTGATTCCATTAACAATAGCTTCAGCTGCGGCACGGTCAGCAAATTTACCAATGGGTACATTTCCTAACATCTCAATATATTTACCTAAAACTGGTAATTTGAATAGTGCTTCTTTTGCAATAAAGCAAACAGGAAGATCTCTAAACACAGGTAAGTAAACCATAATATCAAAATTGTCTTGATGATTACTTATTAAGACAAAGTTATTATTATCAGGAACGTTTTCATACCCTGTAACTTTTACTTTTACTCTAAAGATATGATTAACCATGCGTAATAGTGATTTTGCAAAGTGTTGGTTAAACACGTCTTCATATCCTTTGTTCTTTCTAAAGACAACGACTAAAGTTGTAGCTAGAACAATATGTAAACTACTTAATACTATAGATATAAGTATTGTAAGTACTATGAATAAGTAATTTAGAGGATTGGCGAAATCCAATGTAACATTAAAAATATTTATAAAAAGGAATCCATATCCTAATAAAGATGTATAAAGTAATATTAAAGCCATATTAAGCATTCCTTTCGTAGATAGCGAACTCAAGGTCCCCAGATATTCTACTACTAATTTTATTGAATTTACTATAATCTATTTCTTTGAAGAATACGTCACCTTCATATTCCTTGTTTACATGAGTAATGTATAGTCTATCTACAAGTTCTAATGTTAAATCATAGATGATTTTACCACCAATAACAAATAATTCCTCTTCTTTTGGGAAATCATTGATAAATTTAAAAATATCATTCGTTACTTCTATATCTTTATAAGTATAATCAGTTAAAGTTGCGATGATGCTTGTTCTACCTGGTAATGGTTTATTTATGTATGAAACAATTGATTTAAATGTTTGTTCACCCATAATTACTTTCTTACCCATTGTAGTGTTCTTGAAGTACTCCATATCTTCTTTATAATGCCAAGGGAGTAAATTTCCTTTACCAATAAGGTTATCTTTTCCAATAGCTACTATCAAATTTACCATTATACAGACACCTTCCCTCTAATTAAAGGATGAGGATCGTATCCCTCTAATGTGAAATCACTATATTTGAAGTCTTCAATCGACTTAATACTTTTATTTATTATCATTTTTGGTAATTTTTTAGGAGTTCTTGATAATTGAAGGTCTACTTGTTCAAGATGATCATTATAAATATGAGCATCGCCTAACGTATGAACAAATTCTCCTAATTCTAAATCACACACTTGTGCAATCATCATCGTTAATAATGCATAACTAGCAATATTAAAAGGTACTCCTAAGAATGAATCTGCACTTCTTTGATACAATTGACAACTTAATTTATTATTATTTACATAGAAATGAAACATCATGTGACATGGTGGTAAAGCCATATCTGGGATTAATGGTGGATTCCAAGAATTCACGATTAAACGTCTACTTGATGGATTTGTCTTGATCATTTCAATTACTTCAGCCAATTGATCAACTGCTTTTCCATCTGGCCCTTCAAAATGTCTCCACTGTCTACCATATACTGGTCCAAGCTCACCGTGTTTTCTTGCGAACTCATCATCTGTTTTAATCATTTCTACAAATTCTTTCATTGTTTCATTATTGTAATCAGTATGCTTCTTAAATAATTGATAAGGCCATTCATTCCAGATTCTTACTCCGTGATCCACAAGGTACTTGATGTTTGTATCACCTTTGATAAACCAAAGTAGCTCTTCTATGACACTTTTTAAATGTACTTTTTTCGTCGTTAATAAAGGGAAACCATCGTTTAAATCAAATCTCATTTGATACCCAAATGTAGATTTAGTTCCAGTCCCAGTACGGTCTGTTTTTAACTCGCCTTTTTCAAGAATGTGTGTAAGTAAGTCTAAGTATTGTTTCATTCTTTCACTCCTCTACGTTTGAATAATTGTTTTAGAAATACGGCAATCGCTAGTATTGCTGGAATTGTTGGTGTAAATGGACCTGCCCAAACACCAACATAAAGACCTGCGAATACAACGTAATACTCGTTATGAGTAACCGCTGCTATGACAAGACTACCCCATGCCGGGATATAGAATATAATTACTGCTATTAATATATAAATAAACATATCTTTTACGAAGATATTTTCTTTGAACCATTTCCACATTTTCATCACCACTTTATAACTTATTACATTATAACAAATAAGTCTTAATATATAAATATAAAACCAAGATAAATAAAAAAAAGTGTTTTCACACTTTTAATCATTTTTTAATGCATTTAAGCTTGGCAACGTCCTACTCTCGCACAATTGTACTACCATCGGCGCTAGAGTGCTTAACTGCTGTGTTCGGGATGGGAACAGGT
>NZ_CEXEES010000023.1:0-25800 GCF_982632705.1 Candidatus Izemoplasma sp.
AGTAAATAAAAACCAACTCATAAATAAGTTGGTTTTTTTTTTATGTTTTATTAAGATTCCTCAGTGTCCTCTTGTTCATCAGTGTCATCTTGTTCATCAGTGTCATCTTGCTCATCAGGTAATAATGTTTGCATAAGCACACCAATGATTAACGGTAACATTAAACCACTTAACTGGAATGATATATCCCCAGTTCTAAATACGTCTACTCCAATAAATATTTGTGAGTATGCTGGAATCAATGTTACAGCGGTACCTAGTAGAATCATCACTGATATTATTAATAAATTCTTTTGATTACTAAAGTCAACTTCTGAATTTAGTAATACTTTTAATCCGTTAAGGAATATGAAGCAATATAGTAATAAACTTAAACCACCAAATACAGCAGTTGGAATAAACGCTAGTAAAGTAAGTACTGGTGTAAATGATATGATGATAGCTAGTACTGCTGCTCCACCGACAACGTATTTACTTGATACTTTTGAGATTGCAACTGAAGCTGTACTTTCACCATATGTTGTTACTGGCGAAGATCCTAATAATCCAGCAGATAATGTTGCTAGTCCTTGAGCTTGTAAAGTTTTATCTAGTCCTGGGTCTTGTAACAAATCTCTTTTAACAGTTGCACTTAATACAGTATGATCCCCAATATGTTCTGCCATTGAGACAAACGAGATAATAATAAATGGTATTAACTGCATAAATGATATATTTGATAGATTGAATTTAGACCATGTACTTGAAATTGATTTTATTGGATTTTCAACGACAAAGTTATCCATGTCACTTAGTGTTGGTAATCCTCCACCAATGATCAAGTTGATAATTATTGCAATCACACTTGAAAGTGCAAGTCCAATAATGATGCTGTATGTTTTTGTTACTTTGTTTCCTTTTAAAACAAACAAAGTAGTAACAATAAATGTCAAAGTCGCTATACCTAGTGTAAACCATTGGTCCAATGATAATGAATTTCCAGTATCAATAGTAGCATCTAATCCAAACCATGTGATAGAGTAGGCAACAAGAGATATACCTAATATCATAATGATTGGTCCAACTATAACTGGTGTTAATATGTTTTTAATCCATAATGTTCCTGTGAATCTAACGATAGTACCGATTAGTATATAAACCACACCAATTGTAATTACACCTGTGATTAGTAGTGTGGGGTTTCCGAGTGATAATCCAAACAGTAACGGAATAAACGTTCCTGAGTTCCCTAGAAATACCGCGGATTTCTTGGTCCATAAAATATAAGCAAGCGTTCCAATACCCGCTGTCATTAGTCCTAAAGCTGGGTTTATACCAATAATGATTGGTATAAGTATTGTAGCACCAAATACTGCGACTAATTGCTGTAAAGAAAGTAACAACCATTCTACATATGTTTTTGGTTTATCATAGATATCATACTTCATATTATTCATAATTATCTCCTTAAGTTTTAGTAGTATTTACACTGAATTTGAATACGGTTTTACTGTATAGTATACCATAATTTAGTTTATTTTTCATACTATCATCAAACTTAAAACAATAATAAAAACGATTTACAGTGTATCAAGAAAATACAGTTCAATGATTCAAACATGTAGTCTATAAAAAAAAGCCCGTTTCCGGGCTTTTATTCAAGTAATATGATTCGATACATTTATTTGTGATACGGCTCGTCGTAAGGCATTTAGTTGCAACTTATTATGAATGTGTTATCAAATGATAACATGAAAAAAGTACGAATTCGATCTAAAAAAATTTGGTATAGTGTACTGATATAGAGCTATGCATTATAAGAATTCTCCTTTACAAAGATTACTCAAAAATTAATTCAACATCTTCGTCGAAAGCTTCATATCCAACAAACTCAACGCTAGAAGGAATATCTACACTAGTAAATTCATTAAACCCAAAAGCGGAATCATCTATATAAGTCAAGTCATTTGGTAATTCTAAACTAGTTATTTTATTATTGTAAAACGCTCTAAACCCAATAGTTAAAACAGAATCAGGAAGTGTTAAGTTTGTAATATTATTAGTATCAAAAACTCCGTTTTTTAATTCTGTTATCCCATTCGGGATTTCTACACTGATTATCTCGTTATTGTAGAATGCATACTCTCCAATAGTAATTAATGAGGATGGTAAAACGAGATTAACCATATCAGTTTCACTAAATGCATACTCTCCAATTTCTTCAAGCCCATTAGGTAAAGTCAGGCTATTAATAGAATGGCACTTGAATGCGGAATCTCCAATTGATATTAATCCTTCTGGCAATGTTAAAGAAACAATTTGACTATAATCTGGTCTCCAACTACAATTATTAAAAGCATTATCACCAATAATTATTACATCTACACCACCTATCTGGTTTGGTATTACGAAATCACTACTATAAACTCCATTAAAACCTAATATTGTTCCTGTATTTTCATCAAACAAAAATGGGTTTTCTATATATTCTGCTATTAATGTGATTTTCTCAGTTCCCATTGTTGCTGGAACTGTTCCAATCCATGCGTCAAATATATATCCTTCTCTTGTTGGATCTGTTGGTGCTGATACACCTGTTATATCTGATCCAAAGTCATAATCTTCTGTTTGTAAAACTATTCCATCATGATCTACATACTCAACCGTGTATTGATTAACTGTATATGTTGCTGTTACTGTTATCTTCTCAGTTCCCATTGTTTCAGGTACTGTTCCACTCCATGTATCAAATGTATGTCCTTCTCTACTTGGATTTGTTGGTGCTGTTACACCTGATATATCTGCTTCAAAGTCATAATCTTCTGTTTGAAGTACTGTTCCATCATAATCCACATATTCTACTGTATATTGAGAAATTTCTTCTATTACAGTTTCTACACATCCTACCAATACAATTGACATAATTACCGTTACAATCACCATTGTTAATTTTCTCATAATAATCCTCCTAGTATAATAAAACCCTCGTAGATTTGCTATGGGGTTAGTTTTATAGATTACTATTTCTTATCTATTACATCCCTACCCCATTATTACATATATATATGTTAGCACTAGAACCAATTATATTCAATATAAGATGCAATTAGAATTAATTGGTAAATGATATTAATAATCGCTCTTGTCGTATCCCATTCCACACATTATATATGGCTTTGTTATGCTATGCATGTCAATAGTTTCAACTACTTATGATACGGCTCGTTGTATCGTATTTAATTGCAACTAATTATTATATTCATATGATGTACATAGAAGCCAGTATTCAGTTCATATAATAATCAACTTTTCTTTTTCATCGAAGAGTTAATCACTGTTTATGTTTCTTTAAGTGATGTTCTTTCTTAAGTAACTTATCAAATATGTATAAGATATGTGGTGCTACTACAAGAGAAACTATCAAACTAATGAATGCTCCACGACCAAGTAACATTCCCATTTGTTGTATTGTTCCCGTTTGAGTAAAGAACATTATATATCCTCCCACAGTTAAAGCTAATCCTGAAGTTATTATTGAGTGACTAGATTCTTCAACTGCTTTTATAACAGCTTCTTTTTTACATAGTTTTCCCTCAAATCTATAATACTCGTATTTTTCAGAAAGTAATATAGAGTAATCAATACTTGCTCCAAGTTGAATGGACCCAACTATGATTGCACCCATAAAAATCAACTGCTCTGCAAAAACATAACTTGATGCTAAATTTATCCATATTGCTCCTTGTATCATTGTTAAGAGGATAAGTGGTATTAGTAATGATTTAAAAGCAATTAGTATTACAAGACCTACTGCGATCACTGAAATAATAGATACTACTGGGTAATCAATCTCATTAATCTGTTTTAAATCATATACCATTACAGAGTCTCCTGTTATCCAAGCATCATCACCAAATTCATTATGTGATATGGTTCTTAGTGATTCTATTTGATTAAATATATCATCCGAAACCTGTAAATTCTCTGGGTCATTTAATTTAATTATCAATATTTCATAAGTTACACCATTACTTGTTCCTACAAAAAGCTCATTTGCCTTTTCAGTAAGGTTTGTCATAACAGCTGAATTGCTTTGAATCATCCCCATCAGGGTTGGTTTGTCAATTGGGGTGTTCAGTAACCCAGCAAATGCTTGAAATTGAATACACTCAGGGTTATCAAAACTACCTAACGTAATACAATCCAAAACTCCATCTGCAGTTTTGCTTATAGATTGTTGAAGTGCAAGTTCTTTGTTAATTATAACTACACCTTCTAAGTCACTTTCATTATCAACTCCAGCAACAAAGTTTCTTAAATCTATAGAACCATCGTTCTCAAAAACCAATACAATTGTGTTATCTATACTAAAATTCTCAATGTAATATTGCTCATATTCATTTGCTGTTGTTTCACCATATACATAATCTACTTCATTTCTACCAATTGATGCTAATCCTACGATTATTGTGAAACCAACAGCAACCACTATTGATACACTTTTACCAGTGATTTTACCAAATACTTTGAATGATGGTAATAATGGTTTATGAGTTGTTTTATCCATTGCTTTGTTACATATCTTGATTAATACTGGTACTAAAACAAGAGCAGTAATCAATGATATAAATATTCCTTTTGATAATACCAACCCTAAATCAAGACCTACCTCAAGTTGCATAAACATCAACGCTACAAACCCTGCAATGGTTGTAATTGCACCTGCGAGAACTGGTTTAAAAGACATCGTTACAGAAGTTTTAATTGCCTTATCAACTTCGTCTCCTTGTTCTCTTCTAAGTTTATAATTATTAATAATAAATAATGTATAATCAATTGAAACAGCCAACTGTATTAATACTGCTGCACTAGCAGAAACACTTGATATTTCTCCAAAGATGATATTTGAACCCATATTTATCATAATTGCTACACCTAATGAACTTAGTATAACAACAACATCAAAATACGATTTTGTAAATACTAAAATTAGAATTGCAAGTGCAATGAATAACATTACAATCATTCCTGAATTACCGTCATCAGGAACAGAAGTTGTATTCGAAAATACTCCACCCCATACATTATATTCTTCTAATATATTACTTATATTTTGGCTAAACGATTCGTATTCACCATATTCAGGTGATAACGTAATATTAAGTAAATAATCATTTCCATGAGAATCCTCTAGATCCGTGGATACTACTTCCTCTAAATCGCTAAGTGCATTTACTATATTAGATAGTTCTAACTCATTTGTATCACTTACTAATAAATAAAATGATTCACTTTCATGAGAATCCGTGAATGCCTCATCAAGTATATTTTTTCCTGCGACACCTTCTACATCGTTTGGTAAATAGTCCAGCATATTATCATTAACTTCAACGTTTTGTTGTAAAACTCCACCAGATATTGCTAATACAATAAAAAGTGTTAATATAACATACCTAAATCTTAATACACTTTCAATCATTTTCTTCATATATTTTCCTCCTAAAGACTCACTTGTTGCATAAACAACTATGATGTATTATACTAACAATAAGTTATTTATCAATAACCAATCTTAGATAGTATGTGACTTAAACCACAAATAACTAAACTATGGGGTGAAACAAATGGATAGAAGAATAAAAAAAACAAGAAGAGCAATCTTCAAAGCGTTTCTAACAATGGTAAAAGATAAACCAGTAAACAAAATTAGCGTAAGTGAATTAACAGAACTTGCTGATATCAACAGAAAAACGTTCTACTTGCATTTCTCTGATATATTCGAATTAGAGGAATTAATAATAAAAAAGTTCACAGAAAAAACTGAAGATCTTAAGGAATATTTTAGTGTTTCTAATCTTTCTATGAGTGATGGAAAATTTGTCGATGTTATATTTGATAAACTCAATTCAGTATCATCAAAATTCAAAGGTGTTACACATACAGAGTTTTTTCATAATTTACTTAGAGAAGCCCTTGAGAACTTAAGAAGAAAGTTAATTGAGGAATACGTAGAGCGTGGTGGTAAAAATATACGTAAATTATCCTATTCATACACTTTTATTTCTAGTGGAATAACCGAACTTTTTTTAGACTGGGTAAATGCTGAAACACTAGATGATAAGCAAATAATAAAAGACCTCTTAAATGATTTGATTGATTTTGAATACTTGTCTCAAATAGCTATATAGGATAAAAATAAAAAAACATCACTGGATATATAAAGTGATGTTTTTATTAGATTATGAACTATAGTTAAAAACACTTGTTTCAGTTAATAAAAAACATGGTGCATAATTTCATCTTTCTCTAAAATAACATGTCTAGTCGTATCACATTCTACCCGTAAAAGACGGCTTTGTTATAGTCTGCATATCAATAGCTGCAACTATTTGTGATACGGCTCGCCGTATCACATACCAAATAAACTATAAATTAGTTCAAGTCATATGTTCCAATTATTTCAATTTTACTTTTTCTTCTAACACCTTTTTTATCTCATCCGTTAAGAATAAATACTTTTTATTATCTAATACTCTAAAATACAAAGATCTAAGTAGATTCTTAACGTTGTTGTTGATTCTATATACTTCAGGATAAGTTTTAGGTCTTTCATAATCTCCTAAATCATTTACCCATTTTAATAGAGTCTCTTTTGAGATAATATCCTTCTCTAGTAAGTTAAATATTGCATTTACAGTTCTTTCGTCTTCATGAGATACAAAGGTATATGTATTAACTTTAAATTTATTATTAATTGAATCTAACATATATTCAAAATCTTTAACATCTAACTCATCACATTTTACTAATTGAGCAAAGATATCAGCAGCATGTGCCACACTATGTATCCAGCCTACTGCTGGTTCATAACCTCTTATATCTTTTTCATTAATATAGTATTCTACAACTGAATTAAACATCTTTTTTACAAATTCTTTATCAAAGAGTTTATCTCTGTTGTGAACATAGACTAACATTGCAATCTGAAGACTTGTAAAAGTACGTTTTAGTACACTATATTCATTTTTATTATCCATGTCAAAACTTAAATATTGATCACTTATTAAAATTTCAGCTATTTTTTTCATTTCCTCTTTTTCAAAATGCTTGTCACGTAGTAAATGAGCAAGTGATGGATAGATGACATTATCACGTAAATGTGAATCCTTATTACCGATATCTTCAATTAATTCATAGGTGAGTTTTAATTTATCAATGTTTTCAAATTTAAACTCATTTTTAAATTCTTCTTCTAAATATTTTAATGTTTTATCTTTCATTGAGAATCTCCTCCATAATTATTTACTTCATATCTATTACTGGATACATAATTTATTTTAACATATCCCATTAAAAAAGGCACTTCCTCGAGGAGGAAAGTGCCAAATATTCTGTATTCCGTATTCTTTCAGGTCTTTTTTTGTCGTTCTATTAGATGTTATCAATTTCTTATCAAATTAGGATCAAAAAAATAGGTATTCGATTGAATACCTATTTTTTTTCTAATGGGCAATGAAACTCCCAACTAATTCCGTACTTATCTTTGACAATTCCAAATCTAGCACCCCAGAAAGTATCATGCATCTCTTCAGTTACTACTCCTTCAATTACCATTTTATTATATTGTTCCATTTGTAATTCTAAATCTGTGTAATTTAATAAGAGGTATAACTTCTCTTGCCTAAGCTCTTCTTCAGCATCTGCCATATAGATATGGTTATCATGTATCTTTAACTCTAGATGCATTGTTTTATCCATATCCTCAGGTGGACAGTCTGGTGTATCTTTACCTTTCATTATGTAGGTAATTTCACCATCGAAGATTTCTTTGTAATACTCTGCTGCTTCGTTACAATCTTTAAAAGATAAATATGGTATAAAAAATTGTGACATAGAATTCCTCCTTTTTACTTAATTTTATAATCAATGAAATATTCTGTCAAATAATATGGTTTGAGCTTATGAAACAAAAAAATCGTAAATCATTTGTATAACTCTTTTTTGTATTTTGGAGTATCTATACTTCCTCAATATTTATAATCTGTAAAGCTGAGACAAAGGCATCACCTACAAAAATTAACTTATTATAGATATCAGTTCTAGTAATAATACCTTCTACTTTATATATTGCACCATCTCTAAAGTAAGTAATTAAAACTTCATTTTTAAATAAGTACGCTACTTCTAACTTATAGTTTAATTCTGACTGCTGATCTACACTTAAGATCGGCATTTCTTTTTTACTTCTGCCATTTAGTAAATCACTTATATGTTCACCTTGTGCTAATAATGCATTAAATGGCATCCATTTCATCATCTTACGGTCATGATATACATAACTAGGCATTATGTCCACCTACCATTTTACTACCACATTCTGGACAAGTGAGTACTCCAGCTAACATGTATTTTCCTACTGGTGGTTTTTTCCTTTGATTGGTTTTCATTCGGGCTTGTACTTTGTCCCAATCTTCTTTTGTAATGATTGATTCATGATTACCTTCCACTAAGATATATTCAGATGATAATCCTTTTCTTCTTTTCTTAGTCCAGTCTTTATATTTACCATATCTTATGTATCCAGCATATAGAGGATTATCTAATACTGTTTTCACAGTATTGATTGCGAACAGTTTATGTTTCTTTGTTCTAAATCCTTCTTTATTTAGTTTATTGGTTATAGCTTTATATCCATATCCACCTAAATACATTTCAAATATCGTTTTGATGATTTCCTTTTCTTTTACATTGATTACTATTTTCATCGTATTCTTCTTTGATGTTTCATCAATCACTCTGTCATACCCTAACATTCGAGCTGATCCATACATTTTTCCTTCCTTAGCTCTTTTCTCTGCTCCTGCGCGAGTTTGTTCCATAATGGTGTCTCGTTCCATCTCAGCAAAGATTCCCATTAGTTTAACCATAACGCTTCCCATAGGTGTTGAAGTATCTATGCCATCATTAATAGCTTTAAATGAAACATTGTGTTTTTCAAAGTCATATATCATGTTTTGTAGGTCTCTACTATTTCTGGCTAGTCTTGATATCTTAGTAACATATACTTTATCAATAATACCAAGTTCAACATCTGTCATAAGTAGTTTTAACCCTTTTCTTTCATCCATACTCTTACCTGAAACCCCACCATCTTTATAGACAAGATAATCTTGCTTTTCTCTTTCGGCTTCAATAATAAGTTTTTCTTCTTGGTCTTCAAAGGAGAATCCTTCTTTAAGTTGTTTCTCAGAACTAACTCTTATGTATAGACCAATCTTCTTATTCACTTTGTTCATCAGATTTCCCCTCTCTTTCTTTTTCTAATTTCATTACTAATAACTCATATAAGAGTTGCAGTATTTTATTATTCTTTATATTTTCCATATGATACACCTTGTTGTTGTTTATTCTAAACAACCGATATACTAGTTCTAGTACAATAATACAAAAAGGCTAACTTAGTTAGCCTTTATTTCTTAATTCAGTTAATATGTTTTCATTGAATGTATTTGATTTAAACATTTCTATTTCCTCTTTATAAGGAGGGTATAGACGTTCTTTACTATCTTGTGTTTCTGTTACATATGGAGTTTCTAGTATCTTTGGAATATCTAGAAAGTCTTTATGATGAATAATCTTGTTTAATGCTTCATATCCAATATATCCAAATCCTACATTTTCATGTCTATCTTTGGAAGCCCCTTTTGGGTTCTTAGAATCGTTTATGTGAAATACGCTGATTCTTTCTTTTCCAATTAAACGATCAAATTCTTCTATTACTTTATCGAAATCATCTTTTGTATCATATCCTGCGTCATGTGTATGACAAGTATCAAAACAAACTGATAATCTTTTATTGTTTGTAACACCATCAAAGATTACTTTTAACTCCTCAAATGATCTACCACATTCAGTTCCTTTTCCGGCCATTGTTTCAAGTGCGATTAATACATCTAAGTCTTTTGTGTTTTCAATCACTTTGTTTAGTCCTTCTATAATGAACTGAAGTCCTATTTCAGGACCTTGTTTGACATGTGCTCCTGGATGTAAAACGATTTGTTTTGCCCCAATTGCATGTGTACGTTCAATTTCTTTTGTTAAGAACTCAACAGCGAACTCTCTTTTTTCAGGATCACCATTTGCTAAATTCATAATATAAGGAGCATGAACGATTACATTCTCAAATGGAATGTTGTGTTCATTCATTAATGCTTTTGCTTCTTCTATTCTCATTTCGCTAATTGGTTTTCTTCTTGTGTTTTGTGGTGCTCCGGTATATATCATAAAGGCATTTGCGTTATAGCTAACTGCTTCTTTAACGCTACCCAGTAACATTTCTTTTCCATTCATTGAAACATGAGATCCTATTTTCATAAGACACCTACTTTCTTTTTTTACGAATAGCCTTTAACTTAGCTTTTTGAAGTTCTGCGTGATATCTTTTCTTATACCCAGGTTTTACTGTTTTGGCTTTTTTCTTGATATCAACACTATGTCTATTAAACCCAGCATGAACTTCTTCACGTTTGGATCTTTCTTTACGTTCTCTTTTTTCTACTAATTCACCGTTCTTTATTTCTCTATAAACAATATTGATACCTTTGTTTTCTAGAAAATCTAAGTAGCGATCATCATTCGGGCTATATAAACTAATTGCTTGTCCTTCATAACTCGCACGTCCTGTACGTCCAGATCTATGAACATAAAACTCCATATCTTTAGGTAAATCATAGTTGATAACATGACTTACACCATCAATATCGATTCCACGACTTGCGATATCACTACAAACGATAAACTGGAATTCAGCTTTGTTTGCTCTTTGCATTACTCTTTTACGTTCACGTGCTGTAATTCCACCGTGAATTTTAGCTACTTTAAATCCATTTTCAAATAAATAACTCGTTACATAATCTACTTCTTCTTTTTTATTACAGAAGATCAATCCAATGTATGGGTTAATCACTTTTAATAAAGACAGTAAAATCGTTTTTCTATCTTTACTTCTCATCGGAAGAAATACATGTTCTATGTTTAAACTAGATAATTCTCTTGGTTTTATATAAATCTCATCAGGTGCGTTCATATACTTACGAAGAAATGGTCGTAAGCTTTCAGGTATTGTTGCACTAAATACCATCATTTGTAATCCTTCTTGCATTAATGATGCGATTTTATCTACATCTTCTAAAAATCCAGTTTCTAAAGCCATATCAGCTTCATCTAAGACAAATGTTTTTGCTTTATAGATGTTTAATATATTTTCTTTCACTGCTAAATCAACAATTTTACCAGGAGTCCCAATCACGATTTGTGGTTGTGATTTTTTTAAGCGTGCTACTTCTGATTGTCTATTTGTACCACCAGTGTATTTTCTAATATCAATATGTTCTTCTGATTCTACTGCGATATCTTTGGCAACATTATATATCTGTTGTGCCAGTTCTCTAGTAGGAGCGCAAATTACAACTTGAACTTCTTTATCTGTTACATCTAAGTTCTCGAATATCGGTATCAAAAAAGCGTGTGTTTTACCACTACCTGTTTGGCTACACCCGATTATATCTACACCTTTTCTTGCCTTTGGTATTACCTTGTCCTGTACCTCAGTAAACTTAGTAAACCCTAGTTTTTCTACTGCTTTTAATACATAATCCTTACGAATATCCATAGTATCTCTCCTCTGTGCTATTATACTACACTATCATTTCATTTCCAAATCTAATACCTTATTGCTATAATAGGGTAGGTGATAAAATGAAAACAATAAAAATCACACCAAGAGGTTACTGTCATGGTGTTGTAAGCGCAATAAATACTATAACAAAATTAGACAAATTGTCAATGATTAAACCAATATATATATTAGGTATGCTTGTTCACAACAAGAAAGTCATTGAGAATTTCAAAGATGATGGAATTATAACTCTTCATGATCCTTCTAAAACAAGATTAGAATTACTAGAAGAAATCAACGAGGGAACGGTTATTTTTACCGCTCACGGAATTAGTCCTAAAGTAAAGGAAAGAGCGTTAGAAAAAGGATTACATATCATAGATACCAGTTGTAAGGATGTTTTGAAGAGCCAATCTGTTGTCAATGAGTATTTAAGCAAAGATTACTCTATTATATATATAGGAAAACAAAATCATCCTGAATCAGAAGCAGCTAGAAGTATTTCTGATAAAGTACATCTAATTGAACATATGGAAGATATTGACAAGTTGGATATCTTCGGAGATATCGCATTAACGAATCAAACAACGATGAGTATTCATGATGTCTATCAAATCGCGGAATACGCGAAGACAAAATATCCAAATATTATCTTTATCGATGAGATTTGTAATGCGACTAGAATTAGACAAGAAGCTGTCATCAATCAAGAACCGGTAGATCATCTATATGTTGTTGGTGATAAGTTATCAAATAATTCAAGAAAACTAGTTCAGGTGAGTATTGAACAGGCAAACATTGACGCTACGTTGATTGAGAGTTTAGATGATCTTGATATTGAGCAGTTATCTGCTTTTTCAAGTGTTTCTGTTAGTAGTGGAGCGTCAACTCCAACAAGAGTTACTCGAAGAGTTACTGATTTCTTAGAACAGTTTGATGTTAATGATAAGTCAACGCATAGTAAAGGTTAAGAGCAATTCAATTGAATTGCTCTTTTTGTTTGTATCAAAGTGCTCTAGCATATATTGAGAATGATATAAATTATTACTTGGTGACTATATATACTAACGTGGTCAGTACATAGTTGTGGTTCCTTAATCGCTCTAACGTAAAAAAAAGCACTGGATTAATCCAGTGCTTTTAATTTAATTTTGTTCTGTGTAAACAAATGTTCTTTGTTCGATGATTTGTTCGATAGAAGCTTGGTCTGCTTCGTTCCAATCTAATGTAGCTTCGATTGTAACTAAGTATTGTGTACCAGTCGTTCCATCATAACCATTGAATGTGATTGTGTTATCACCATCAAGTAATACTTGTTCAGCTTGATAAACATATGCTTCTGTTATGATATCCCATTCGTATAATCTTGCATATACAGAGTTACCTGAATCAATTAATCCAAATTCAGTATCTGGAAGAACTAGTGAAACTCCAGTAATAATATCTGTACCAGTTACTGTAATAGCTTGTAAAGCGATTGATTGAAGTTGTTTACGTTCTGTAGTGATATCCATTGAATGGATTGTTTCTACTGTAAAGCTTCCTCCACCGTCTTTAACTTTTGCAGTAAACTCTAAGTTATAATCATGGTTGTTATAGAAGTTAATCAAATCTATTGTTGCAGCGTTTGTAGGTGTATCTACATTTACTGAGAATGAATCTGCTACTTCTAGGCTATCTTTATCGTATACAGTTATTTCTAAGTATCCATCATATAATACACTGAAGAAGTCATCTATTGTAATATCTAAGTTTACTTCTAAAGGTAAGTTTGTAATACTTTCAATAACAATTAGAGGTCTTGTACTAGCTGCGAAGTTTGTCATTTGTAAGCCAGTAACATCTGCGACTCCTGTGTTATTGTTGTAATCTGTAACGATTTCTACTGTATAATCTGCACCAAATTCTAAACTTGTGAATGAAACTGAATTTGCTCCTGTAGATAATGCTATTGGAGCCCCTACTGCTACTTCATCTTTGTATAGAATTGCTTGTAAATTATTTGTAATTGTAACAGATGGATCTGATACATCTACATCGAAATCAATTGAAGTATTTGTTACTACTGTGTTAGTAACGGTAGCGTTAGGTGATTGTTTTGCTTGTGTAGCTTCTGATCTGTTTACCATTTCAAAGTTCACTACTTCACCTGTACCATCGTCTAAGTTGTAATCGGTAATTACTTTTACTTCATAGTTTTTGTTACTTAGAATTAAATCAAATTCTTTTGCAACGTTGATTCCTGCTGTTAATGCTACTGTTTGTCCTACTGGTACACCATCTAAGTATAATTCAGCGAATAATGTTCCACCAGTGATTACAGAATCAGTATCGTATACTGTTATATTGAATGTTAATGTGTTGTAATCTGCAACGATTGAAGTAATTGCTGCTGATGGTTCTTGATTGATTAATGTTACTTTAGAATCATTTACCATTACGTAATCTGTTCTTGGCGCAGTACCATCATTTAAATCGTAATCAGCTTGGATGTTAACTGTATAAGTTGAATTACTATCTAAACCAGTGAATGATACTCCAACGTTTGAACCGACATTTAATGGAAGTGTAGCAACAGGTGCACTGTCTTTATATAATACAGCTTGTAATGATAATGCTGTGATTACTGAATCAGCATCTGTTACGTCTACATCGAAGTTATATGTTGATGAATCAACACTAACGTTTGTTATTACAGCACCCGGTGTTGTATTAACTGATGTAGAGTTTGTTTTTGAAACTAGTACAGCATCTTCAATGATTGGTGATAAGTCGAATAAGTTATAATCAACGATTACTTTAATATCATATACTGTATTAGATTTTAAGTTTGTGAATGTTTCTGTGTTTGATCCAACAAATATTTCTACTTGGTCTATTTGAACATCATCTTCGTATAGAATAGCGAAGATTTGTCCGTCGATAATTGAATCATCATCTGTTACTTCAACATCAAATTGAATACTTGAAGGCGTTACTACTTCGTTAGAGATTGATGATGTTGGAATATCTTTAGGTAATACTACGAAATCTTCTGATAACATTTCGTATCCTATATTAGTTCCATTACCATCACCGTTATCATAATCAATAACAAATGTAACTGTGTAATTGTGATCACTGATTAATCCAGTGAATTGAACTGAAGTTGTCCCTAATCCTAATATGAATGAATCTACCATTGTTTCTCCATCATATAGTTTAGCAATTGCGTTTCCAACGTATGTGTTATCACTATCTAAGATTGTTACATCGAAATCGATTGTGTTGTCTGTGATCACTTGATTGAATACAGTTGCTTGAGGTATCAACTTGTTGAATACCATTATTTGAGTTCCTCTAATTGGAATGTCTTGTTGTAATAATGAAGCATCTCTCATATTGATATCTGCTTGAACAACGATATTGTAAAGAGTGTTATGATCTAATGTGATTCCATCAAATACAACATCTGTAATTCCTACGTTTATAACTTCTGATGCTACTACTAGTCCGTCTTTATCGTAGATTACAGCTCTTAAGTCTTGTGCAATTACATTGTCTTCATCTTGAACGTTAATTCTAACTTCTACATTATCTTGATTCATTGAGATATCTGAGATAATTGCAGTTGGGAACGTGTTGGCTGGAGTTGTTAAATCTAAATCTAGACATACACCAGTAACATCGTTGTTTCCATCTGATAAGTTGAAATCACATGATACTTGAATTGTGAAGTCGAAGTTAGCGATGAATCCTGTAATGTCAAATACTACTTCTTCACCAATAATTGGATTTGAGTTGATTAGACCAATACCAGGAACATAAAGTTCCGCAACCATTGTTCCACCAATTAGTGTTTCATCTTCATCGATATAATCGAAGATAAATCGTACACTTTCTCCATCAAACGTGATGTATGATGCAGTTCCAACTGGTAATTTTTTAGCGATTGTTGTTTCTAATTTACTATATATTAACGTTGTTTGTTCTTCATCAACGTCGAATAAATCATAAGTTGCTATAACTCTGATTTCATAATCTACACCAGAGAATAATCCTGTGAACCCTACATTTTGTGTGATGCCTTCAGTTACGATAAATGAATCTTCCATCGCACCTTCATACCATAATTCGATTACATAATCACCTGTTGATGTATCATCTGAATCGACGATAGTTACATCAAATTCTACAGAGTTGATTGTCTTAGTTAAGCTCGTAATGTATCCTGTTGGAGCTGTATAAGCATTTGTAGAAGTAGTGTATGAATCTAGTAAGTAGTTTGTTTGTATTTGATCAATGTCTCTTAAGTTGTAGTTTGTTACTAATTGAATAGTGTACTCACTATCACTTATAAGACCTGTAAATGATTTTGTAGTTTCTCCTACAGTAATTGCTACTCTATCTGTTTCAGTTCCACCTTCATAAAGTACTGCTTCTAATGTTCCAGGCATGATTACTCCGTCTTCATCATTTACGATTGTAGTGAATGTGATTGTATCAATACCAACAATAACACTTGTGATATCTCCAGATGTTAAAATATTTTCATACGTTGTTACGAAGTCATAACTTAATAAACTTCCTTCAACGATGGCATTTCCGTTATTTAAGTCATAATCCGATAATACACGGATGTTGTAATTTTGATTAGAGTAAATGTTAGTAAATAATACGTTTGCATTTAATCCTTCTGATAATACTATTTCATATGGAAGTCCACCAACTAAGAATGGATCATCCCCGATATATAATACTGCTGTTGCGTTTCCTGAAATTACATCATGTTCATCAGTAAGTACGATTTCCATAGAGATTGTTTCTTCTGTACTAACGATGTTTGATATAACTGCAGATGGTTCTGTTTTTGTGTCTGTGTGAACTGTATAGTTTCCTAATTCTAAATCAGGATTTATACCAAGTCCGTTATTCAAATCATAATCTGTAAATACTTTAATGTCATATGAGTTTGAACTTAAGATATCTGTGTCAAATAGTATTCCAGGGTTTAAACCAACAGTTAATGGATAAGGTAATCCAACTGGTGTTACACCTTTATACAGTTGAGCAAACAGTGTTCCATCTTCAATAACGCCATCATCATCAATTATTGTTATATCAGTAGTTATAGAATCTACTGTAACGTCTGAGTTAGAAATTATCGTAGTAGGTAAATCTTTAGGATTGGTCATAATATTTGATTGGAATAAGACTTGATCTTCTTGTACTCCAGATCCGTCCATAACATCATAATCAGCAAGAACCGATACAATGAAGTTTGTATTACTTAAAATCCCTGAAATGTCAAAATCTAATGTTCCAATATCATTCATTGCTACAATGATTGGTTCCATTAATGGAATTAGTGGGTTTTCTTGCCCTAAATCGTCATCTGCATATACAGGTATTTGTTCGATAAGAACATACACTGATCCATCAATGATTGTTTCGTCTGCATCTAATACTTTTACATCAAACATAAATCCTTCTTTATTTGGATCTAAATTTTTGATTTCTGCAGCAGGTGGTAATGGTTCAAATGATGGTAATAGTAATTGATATAGTATTACATCATTAAATGTCCCGTTTCCATCTCTTAAATTATAACTAGATATGATTTCGATGTTATAGTCTTTTAAGAATGAAAGTGGATGTTCGATTATTACTGCTAATTCTCCAACACCAAATTCTCTTGAATATACTTCTACACCATCTTCATATAGTATTGCCATACTTTGTCCTTTAAGTGTATTGAACGAATCAATTACAGTTAAGTCTACTGTTACATATCCTTGTGTTACGCTAACATTTGTAACGTTCATGACAGGGATTGTGTTATCACTAGTACTTAATACTTCTGTAAATATTACTTGATTCGGAACGTCTCCGTTCCCATCGTTCAAGTTATACGTTGCTTCAATTTCAATTGTAAAATCAAAACCAGCTAGAACGTTGAATATTTGCAATTCTGCATTATATCCATTCATTTCATTTGATGATTCTAGTACACCATCAATGTATAGATTAGCAACTAAAGTCTCTTCTAAAATGATTCCATCAGGATCTTCAATAACGATGTCAAACATAATTCTATTTTGCTCAACTAATAAGTTATCTAGTGTCGGTAATGGAACTTCTCTGTCGTTTGTACTGAAGTCATGACCTGCTAAGACATACGTTTCTTGTGTTAATAAACCATCTCTTAAATCATAATCAGCAACTAATTGAACTGTATAATCGGTAGCGTTTAATAAATCAGTTATTTCATAACCAATTATATCTCCCGTGATTAAGAACTCAATATTCGGTTCCCCTTCGTTGATTAAAACTACTTTTAATCCACTAGGAACTATTACTGAGTTGTTATCTATAATGTCAATATCAAAGATTATACTATTACTAGTAACTTCGACATTTGTAATCGTACCATTAGGTAAAGCATTTGGTAATGTTGTAAAAGAATTACTTAGTAGAACAACTTCCTCGTTTAATCCACTAGAATCCCCAACATCAAAATCTGCTTTTACTTTTACTTCATAATGTTTGTCTGAATCTAATCCATCAAACAACACAGTATGTTCACCAGCAGTTAGACTGATAACATCTAACCTTGTTGCACCACTAAATAGTTCTACAACTAGTGAATCTGATACTATAACTCCATCCTCATCAGTTATGTTTAAATCTAAACTGATAGAATTTTGAGTGATATTGTAATTATCCCTAACTACTTGAGGTGCGTTCTTAAATACATACACCATAAATTCATTATTAGAGTTGATTAAAGTTGTTTTTACGTCAGTTCCATCGAAATACTCAATGTCATCAACACTATAAACATGTTCACCTAAATCGTCTCCTGCTTCTATTTCAAATTTAACTACACTTGTTGTTGAATCACTTGTAAATCGAGTACTTCTATAGTAATACCCGTCAATTACAACTGAACGAATCTCTAAATTATCAGGGTTGTTTAATGTAACTTCCACTAATATAGATTCGGTACGTTCTTTATAGAATGTAACAAAGTCAGATCCATTATGAGGATTAGTACTATCAATACTAATACCTACAAAAGTAGGAGCTGTTATTGAAGTGCCACCTTGACCTGTACACCCTACTAGGGTAATAGCAGTGATTAATAGCGTCACCAATGTTAATATTTTTCTCATTCTATTTCCTCCATTCAGTTTCCCCGCGCTTATGCACACACGTATTATATATATCTAATTATATATTTTATCATATTAAAAGCCGTAATTCAATGATAACCCTATTGACTTACAGCTTTTTTTTCATTATTTTTTAACACCTTTTTAATAAGTGTACTTCCGTAATTCTCGTTAATACTGTCGAGCAACCTCATTACTCCTTCTTCTTTGACCGCATTCTTTGGTATATTGAAAATATTTAACTGTCTGAAATTAGACTGACTGTCTTTTAAGTTGCTTACACTGACACCAAGCAATCTTATTGGTTTGTCTGATTGATTGTCATCAAATAATCGTTCTACGACTTCGTATATCTCATAAAAGTTTTCAGTATGATACTCCAAAGTATATGACCGATTTATCTGTGTAAAATCATTATACCTTACTTGAATTGATATTGTTTTACATACAGATTCATCTTCTTGTAGCCTTTCAACGACTTTTCTTGCTAGTTTTTCTATTTTTATAACTGCTTCACTATATTCAAACACATCTTGTATGTACGTACTGGAATTCCCAATAGATTTCATATCAACATATCTATGTGGTGTAACAATGTTACTATGATTTCCATGTGCCTTATCAATGAATTCTTCCACTCTATTTCCAAGAACAAGTTTCAATTTTTTGTGATCTTTGTATTCTGCCAAATCCCCAATAGTCTGAATTCCAATTAATTTTAGGTTAGGATATGTTTTTTTTCCAATTCCAAACATATCTTCAATAGGCAATGGCCATAATATATCTTTTATTTCTCGTTTTCTTAATACTGTTATTCCAAGAGGCTTCTTAATATCAGATGCCATTTTAGCTAGAAACATGTTTGGAGCTACTCCAATAGATACTGGTAAATCATATTCCTCAACCAATCTCTTTTGAATTTCTTCTGCGATATCGAGTGGATGTCTACCATCACAATAATCTGTCATATCCATATACCCTTCATCAATTGAACCTTTTTCAATAACGTCTGTGTATTCTGAGAGTAAATCAAAGAATAAAGTGGAATACTTATTATATAAATCGAAATTTACAGGAAGAATAACAAGATTAGGACATAATCTTTTAGCCTCATAAACATTCATGGCACTTTTAACACCAAATTTACGAGCAACGTAATTTGCCGTTGTTAAAACACCCCTATCACTGCTTCCACCAATTCCAATAGGTAGTTTTTTAAGTTCTTTGTCTTCAGCCATTTCGCAACTTGCGAAAAAGGCATTTAAATCAACATGAAATATAATTCTGAATTTTTTTTCCATAAATAATCTTCCTTTTTTAGTGATTCTATAATATAATGAAAAAAGACATATTTATTATATCACAAAATAAGATATGAGGTGAAGAAATGCCAACTAGTAAGAAACGTGTTAAGACAGAACAACCAGAAGTTAAAGTAGCTGTAAAGAACCCATTACATAGTGTTTGGGGTAAAGCTGTTGTACTTACTTTAGCTGCCGCATTCGTTATTGGTACTTTAGTATCACTAATTGTTGTTTTGGTTAGTATCGCACAAAGATAAATTAAAAAGCATCGGGAGATGCTTTTTTTTATTGCTTTAATAACTCAATAGCATTTTTAATACTAGACTCAGTGATTTGATCTCCTGAAATCATTGTTGCTATTTCTTTTACTCTGCCCTTTGTATCCAATTCTTCAATCTTTGCCTTGGTTCTACCTTCTTCAACGTATTTACTAATAAATAAGTGGTGTTCTGATTGGGCAGCAACTTGAGGAATATGTGTAATACAAATTACTTGAGTGTTTTTACTAATATCAATCATTTTCTTCGCTACTTGGTTCGCAACGTACCCACTAACTCCTGTATCAATTTCATCAAAAATGATTAAACTAAGTTTCAAACTTTGAGCTAGTAATGTTTTAAGTGCTAACATGATTCTACTCATCTCACCACCACTTGCTGATTTACTTAAACTTTTAAGTGGTTCTCCTGGGTTTGTTGTGATTAAAAAGTCGACTTCGTCTACTCCATTTGGTAAAAATGTTGCGTGTAAATGGTTATCTAATACAGGATGTTTAAACTCGATACTAAACAGTGCTTTTTTAAGTTCTAAATCTCCTAGTAAACGTATCAATTCTTGCTCAATATAGTTACTTGTTTTTTTACGTAAATCGGTAACACTAACTGCTCTCTTTTTTACAACTTCAAAGGCTTCTTTTACAATGTTTTCCTGATCAATCAAGACATCATCATAATGATCAATGTTCTCAATATCCTTTGTAATCGTTTCTAAGTAGTCAATTAATTCAGGAAGTTCTTTACGATACTTCCTTTTTATTTTATCCAAGTCATTTAAACGGTCTTGGTAATTATCTAGTTGACGTGGATTAAAGTCTAGCGAGTCAGCCTGATTCTTTAGTTCTTCATATGCATCTGTCATTTCATAATAGGCATCTAAGAACCTTGATTTTAGTTTACTGTATGCTTCGTTATAATTCTCAATGTTCTCAAGCTCTTTTGACGCGTCATATAAACGATCAATTGCGTTTGAGGAATCAATAACATTTTTGGTCTCTTTTAACCCTTCAAAAATCTTGTCAAAGTTTTGCATTTTCTCTACTTTTTCTGTCAATTCTTGTTCTTCTGTAATATCAAGATTGAATTCTTCTAATTCTTGTTTTTGAAATTTCATTAGATCAAGTTTTTCTAATAGATCATTGTTGTTATTTTGAAGTCTTTTTAGTTCTTTCAGTTCTTTTTTATACAGAGACAAATCTCTATTATATTGTTCTAAAAGAACTTCTGTTTCATCGTAATTGAACCCATCGATAATCTCTAAATAAGTTTCTGTGTTGATTAATCTATGTGTATCGTGTTGTGTGTGAATATCGGCTAGGTAATTTGTGACAGTTCTAAGTTGAGATAATGTTATGGTTTCACCATTACATTTTATTATATTATTGTTGGTTGGTGTAATTTGTCTTCTGATGATAAGTTCGTTGTCTATAGAGTCGATTTCATATTCATTTAGAAGTTTTGTAATTTCAGGATGGGTATATTTAAATATACCTTCTACAATTGCCTTTTGTTCTCCAGTACGAACGACATTGCTTGTAGCTCTATCGCCAAGTAAAAGACCAATCGCATCGATTAGCAGACTTTTTCCGGCTCCTGTCTCTCCTGTTAGAGCGGTAATTCCATTTTTGAAATGAACTTCGATATTTTCGATAATCGCAAAGTTTTTAACTGAGATATAACTAAGCATACTATCCACTCCTATAGTGTATTTTTAATCGTTTGTATAATACTTTCTTTATCTAACCCTAATTCTTTTAATAATTCCTCTTTGGTCCCTTGTTCTACGTATTGATCTTTTATTCCAAATAGAGTTACTTTGTTTTGTAGGTTTTCACTTGCCATGTATTCTAATACACTTGAACCAAAACCACCAAGTAACTGTGATTCTTCGTAGATAAATAAATCTTTGTTTTTATTGATAACTCTTTGGATTGTTTCTGTGTCTAATGGTTTGATCGATTTTGCATCAATAACTTCTATTTTAAGCTCTTTTAGTCCGGTTCTAACTTTATCTAATATCGAACCAAAAGCAATAAATGTCCCGTTTGAACCAGATTCTAATGTTTCCCAAGATAAGTCACTTATTTCATTTGTTATCCCTTTACTGAAATCGTACTCTACTGAGCCTCTTTCATATCGAATACATATTGGTCCATCATTTTTCTTGAATGCATAGTTTAAAAGTTTAAATGCTTCTTCTGCGTTTCTTGGATGAACTATTTTCATATTTGGGATAGGACGTAACAATGGAATATCAAATACCCCTTGATGTGTTTCTCCGTCTGCCCCAACCAATCCTGCTCTATCAATCCCAAAGACTACTTTGGCATTTTGCCTTGCGATGTCATGGTTTACTTGATCATATGCACGTTGGATAAATGTTGAATATATTGGTAAGAAGACATCAACATCACTCATCGCCAAACCACCAGCCATTGTAACAGCCATTTGTTCTGCGATTCCGACATCGTGGATACGATCTGGGAATGTTTGTTGGTACTTGATGAATGAACTACCAGCGATCATTGCTGGTATGACAACACCAAATTTTTCGTTTTGTTTTGCATACTCAATCATATATTCACTTATTATAGTACTCCAAGAGTGATCATTTTGCTTTTTCTCTTTTATGGAGATACCTGATTCAATATTAAATGGAGCTACTCCATGCCATTTTCCAAGTTTATCGTTCTCACTATGAACATATCCTTTTCCTTTTTCTGTTAGAACATGGATGACACAAGGTTTATTTGAGTTCTTAGCGATTTTTAAATATTTTAGGAGTTCTTTTACGTTGTGTCCATTAATAGGTCCGTAGTAACTAAATCCTAGGTCATCAAATATTGTGTTTGCGCTTAGGAATCCTTTGATTCCTCGTTCTACCTTTGAGGTAATCTTTTTTAGGAATCTTGGTAGGATTCTAGAGACTCCTGATTTGGTTTTTTTATATATTTTACGACCACGTACATCGTTTAGTATTCTTGATAAATATCCTATGTTTTCACTGATTGACATTTCATTGTCATTTAGGATGATTATTGGTTGATGTTTTTTGAATCCACCGAGGAAATTTAATGCTTCGAATGCCATTCCTCCAGTTAATGCGCCATCACCAATGATTGGGATTACTTTATGGGTATCTTTTGTGTACTTTTTACTGAATTCAAACCCTGAAGCTGCGGCGATACTTGTACTACTATGTCCCGCTTCGTAGCAGTCATATACTGATTCACTTCTTTTTAGGAATCCTGATAGTCCTTTGTGTTTACGAAGTGTATCAAATTCAGATGCACGTCCGGTTAGGATTTTATGAACGTATCCTTGATGTCCTACATCAAAGATCAGTTTATCGTTTGGTGTATCAAAGACTTTATGTAACGCTATTGTCAGTTCTACAACGCCTAAATTGGAAGACAAATGTCCTCCTGTTTGGCTAACTTGTTCAATTAAGAACGTTCGTATATCTGCGCTCAGTTCTTTTAGTGCTTTAACGTCCATGTCTTCTAAGAAACTTGGATCTTTTATTGTGCGTAAATCCATGATCTCACCTATTCTTTGAAGTCTACTAGTTTATCATCTTTCATCATTTTTACAATTACGCTTTCTGCGTCTTTTAGTAAGTCATGACAGTGTTTACTTAGTTTCATTCCATCGTTGTATTTTTTAACAGCGTCATTTAATTCAATGTCTCCGTTTTCAAGTTCTTTTACTAGTGTTTCTAATTCTTCTAATGCTTGTTCAAATGTTTTTTCAGCCATTTTATTCACCCTTTCGTTTCTCGTTAACTACTGCGCTTATTGTTCCATCTTGTAAATCAACAGTGATTGTGTCCCCTGTATTGATTTGATCGATGCTTTTTAATATTACATTGTCTTTTTTTGTTACTGAGTACCCTTTTTTCATGATACTTAGTGGGTTGATTAGTTCTAGTTTGTTTACTGTAAGATTGAAGCTATTTTGTTTTTTCTCGATATATCTTTTAAACAGATAATTTAGTTTTTCTGTTTGTGTTTGTAGGTCTCTTTTACTTTGTTTTAGTTTGTTGTCTGGTTTTAAGAGTTCTAGTTTTTCGATTAGAAAATCTAATCGTCTACTTTTTTGTTCTGTCATTCTAAGTGGGTCTCTAAATATCATATGTTGCATTAAGTTATTTAGGTCTTTCACTTTTCTTGTGTATGTTTGGTTGAGTTGGACTGTCATATTGCTTTCCATACGCTTCAAGTATGATATCAATTCAAATTGATCCGGAACAGCAAGTTCTGCACCACCTGATGGTGTTGGTGCTCTTAAGTCTGCGACAAAGTCACTGATTGTAAAGTCGGTTTCATGTCCAACGCTACTAATGATTGGAACTTTACTTTCAAATATTTCATAAGCAACTGCTTCTTCGTTAAATGGCCAAAGGTCTTCAATACTTCCTCCACCACGTCCTAAGATAATGACATCGACTAATCCATCTGTGTTTGCTTTTTTGATGTTGTCTACAATGTTATCTTTTGCGTATTCACCTTGTACTAGTGTTGGATACACAATAATACTCGAAAGTGGATATCTTCTGTTTACGATATTAATGATATCTTTTACCGCAGCTCCAGTTGGACTTGTTAATACTCCAATTGTTTTTGGAAACTGTGGGATTTTTTGTTTGTGTTGTTGTTCAAATAAACCTTCTTTTTCTAATCGTTTCTTTAGTTGCTCATACGCAACATGAAGGTTTCCTAAACCATCTTCTGTCATACTCTTAACATAGATTTGATATTGTCCACTCGCTTCGTATACTGTTAGGTACCCTTCTACAAGAACACTCATACCTGATTCAGGCGTGAAAATTACATTTTTACTACTAGATGCAAACATTATTGCGCTTAGCTGTGCCTTGTCATCTTTTAGTGTAAAGTAAAAATGCCCACGAGAATGATGTTTAAAATTAGAGATTTCTCCCTTTAAATATACATTCTTTAAATGGACATCATTATCAAATTTGTATTTTAAATACTTTGTTAATGCTGTAACAGATAAGTAATTTTTTTCCATACTATCCCTACTTTTTTAACGCCAGTTTAATATTGTCTAAGACACGATTGATAAATCCAACCATTTTGTTATCGCCTTCGTCAGAATATTGCTTTGTAATGTTTAATGCCTCGTTAATAATGATTTCACTAGGTGTTTGTGTATACATCATTTCATATACAGCACATCGTAAAATTGAACGATCAATAAATGTTAATCTATTTAGCGTCCATTTTTGAAGGTTATCACTAATAACATCGTCTAATCGATCCATCTTTTCACTTACACCTTCAAGTATTTCTTCAATGTATGGATACTCGCTATCGCATTCAGAGAAATCACGATTCATATCCATTTCAAATAATCGTTTAATAACTTCAATTCTTTGTTCTTTTCTG
>NZ_CEXEES010000024.1:0-25184 GCF_982632705.1 Candidatus Izemoplasma sp.
CTTAATTTATTATAACAAATATTTTAATATTTGATAGTATATTTACTAAATTATTACATAGTCATCGATTAAAATTTGCTTCTTTGTTTTCCCTTGAAATGTATTTACATCTAAACGACCAAGTAGTGTGACTGGCTGTTGGTTTCTAAGTTTTTGATAAAGCGCTTTGTTACTGAAGAATATTGCTTCTATACCGTTTGATAAGATTAGTTTTGTGTGTTCTCCTCTTATTAGGTATTTACTTTGTGGAACGATTTCCTCAAATACGAATAATGCATCTTTTAAATCAAAGCGTTCTAAATCAATGATTTGATCAATACCTAATTTGAAGATGTTGATTCTTCCTTCAACTACGGCAGGTTCCATTTGCTTTGCTTGTGGAATTAGTTCGTTGAATCTTGTTTTAAATTCTTCTAAGTATTCTTTTTTAAACTCTAATCCAGCAGCGTTTGTGTGTCCACCGTGTCTGATCAGAAGGTCTTTTAGTTCACCTAGTACAGATATAATGTCTGCGCCATTATAACTTCTTATACTACCTTTGTATGTATAATCTTCTTCTTTAAGTACAACAGATACTTTGCCAAACTCATTGGCCATACGTGATGCGACAATACCAATTACACCTTCATGCATTTTTGGTGAATGGATGATGATTGCTGGTTTTGTGTTATCTAGTATGTTTAGTGCTTCTGTGTATAAGTTTTTAGTTAGTTTTTTACGTTTATTGTTGTTTTCTTCAATTTCAGTGATCAGTTTTGATGCTTCTTGGTAATCAGTAGCATCAAGTAGTCTTACAGCTAGTTTTGCTGATTTCATACGTCCACATGCATTGATTCTTGGAGCAATTTTGTATTGAACATCACTAACTGCTGGTGTGTAAATATCTAGAAAATCCATCAATTTGTTTAATCCGATATTTTGTGAAGCTGCGAGTTTATTAAGTCCTAAGTTAACAATTGCTCTGTTTTCATCAATTAAAGGCATCATATCAGCGATTGTACCAATAGCAACAATATCAATGTATTCCAATGCTTCATCACCAATAAGAGCTTGAATTACTTTAAAAGCAACACCAACCCCAGCAAGTGGTTTGAATGGATAATCTGATAAAGCTGTATGTATTACAGCGAATGCTTCTGGTAGTTCATCTTCTATTTCATGATGATCTGTGATGATGAAATCAACATTGTTTTCTTTGAAGATAACTGCTTCCTTTTTAGACTTGATTCCGTTGTCCACTGTCAGTACTAATTGGTAGTCATCATTGATGATTTCGAAGGCTTTTGACGTTGAAAGTCCATATCCGTCTATAAAGCGGTTCGGAATATCATAGTCAACCAATCCTCCAAGTTCTTTGATAACTTTGTACAAAACGTATGTTGACGTTATACCGTCCACATCGTAGTCTCCATAGATTAATATTTTATCTTTGTTTTTAACTGCATCCATTATGCGGTCAACTGCTTTTTGCATGTCTCTAAAGAGGTACGGATCGTTCAAAGACGTTTCATCAAGGTTAAATAATTCTTCGTAATTATGAACCCCTCTAGACTTGTAAATATCCTCTACAAGTTTCGTTTGATCTAGTGATTCATTCTTTAATTTCCACATAGTTTTTTCCTCCTAAGCAAAAAAAGTGGTAGCCCACTTTTTTACATTTTTTCTGGTGCTGATACTCCGACTAAATGAAGCGCGTCTTTCAGCACGATTTTTGTTGCGTTTAGCAATGCCAAACGTTCGTTTGTTTTTTGTACATTATCTGTAATAACATGTTCATCATTATAGAAACTATGGAATGAACTTGCTAATGTGTTGATATAGTTTGTTAGTTTATGTGGTGCGCGTTGTGTTGCAGATGCTTTTATTACATCAGGATATTCACTTAATTTAGAAACTAGTTCTAATGTTTTTTCACCTGTTAGTGTTGATAATTCAGTAGTAAATGTTGATAGGTCATATCCCTTTTCTTTTGCTTGTTTAAAAATACTGCATATACGAGCATGAGCGTATTGTACATAATATACTGGATTCTCATTTGTTTGTCTTAGAGCTAAGTCTAAATCTAAATCCATATGTGTATTTAAACTTCTCATTGCGAAGAAATAACGAATTGGATCTGGACCAACTTCATCTACTAAATCTCTTATTGTAATGGCTTTACCGCTACGTTTAGACATTTTAACTTCAACTCCATCTTGAAGTACTTTTACCATTTGAAGTAAATCAACATTTAAAGTCTCACTGTTTCCACCAACCATTTCAATGGCTGCTTTTAAACGAGGTATATATCCGTGGTGGTCTCCACCTAGGATATCAATCAATTTAGTGTATCCTCTATCAAGTTTGTTTTTATGGTATGCAATATCTGGGGTTACATAGGTAAATGTTTTATCACTTTTAATTATTACACGATCTTTTTCATCTGCATATTCACTTGTTTTTAACCAAACTGCACCTTCAAATTCATATGTATAGTTATTGTCAATCAAGTGCTTAACTGTTTTGTTTACTAAATCTTGATCATAGAGTGATTTTTCACTAAACCAAACATCAAATTCAACTCTAAAATCCTTTAAATCCTTTTTAAGTTCATTTAATAATGAATCTACACCATATTGTCTAAAGAATTCAAAACCATCTTCTGATATGAATTTATCTCCATATTGTTCTTTAATTTCTTTCGCTGTAACGATAATTTCAGGTCCAAAGTATCCATCTTCAGGCATTGTAGACTCAAGATTAAATAGTTCTTTATATCTAGCATATATACTATGTGCTAGATTCTTAATTTGATTACCTGCATCATTTACATAAAACTCTTTTTCTACTTTATAACCAGCTTTTGTCAAGATTCTACATAAAGAATCCCCTGCTGCAGCTCCACGAGCATGTCCTATATGAAGTAAACCAGTTGGATTGGCTGAAACGAACTCTATATTATAGAATTCTCCTTGTCCTAAATCCTGATTACCATAATTCTCCTTTTGAACGTTGATATCTTTGATGACATTTGTTAAGAATGTCGATTTAATGTAAAAATTGATAAATCCAGGTCCTGCGATTTCAGTTTTTTCAATGAACATTTCATCATGATTTACTTTGTTAGTAATTTCCTCTGCAATCATTCTAGGAGATTTTCTAGCTATTCTAGCATATTGCATTGCAACGTTTGTAGAATAGTCTCCATTTGATTTATCTTTTGGTACTTCTAATGTTATATTTATTTTCTCATCAAAATATCCTAAATCTTTAAGAATATCTTTGATATGATCTTTAATGTCAAATACTAATTCTTGAATATTCATATCTTCACCTCTATTTATTGAATTTTAAACTGATGTCCATAGATTTAACTGAGTGTGTTAAAGCACCTACACTAATAAAATCAACTCCAGTTTCACTTACCTCTTTGATTCTGTTTAAAACCATGTTTCCACTTGCTTCTAACAATTTATTGTTGTTAGCAAGAACACATTTTCTTGTTAACTCATTGCTCATATTGTCCAACATAACAATGTCACACTCTGTGTTTATAGCCTCAAGGAATTGATCGAAAGTTTCCACTTCAACTTCAATCCTTATATTCTGGTCAACCTTATTTTTTACTAACTCAACTGCACGTGTGATACTTCCAGCTGCTTTAATATGGTTGTCTTTTATCATAACTTGATCACTTAAACTAAATCTATGATTAATTCCACCACCATCAACGACTGCCATCTTCTCAACAATCCTCAAGTTTGGTGTTGTCTTTCTGGTATCTAATATTTTAGTATGATTGTTTGTAATCTCGTCAACAAATTTCCTTGTAGTTGTTGCGATTCCACTCATCCTTTGCATAAGGTTTAGTGCAATACGTTCTCCTTTTAAAATAGACCGTGCTTTACCACTAATTATAGCGATTAAGTCGCCCTTTTCGATAAACGTACCATCAGTGTTTATTACTTTAATATATACTGAATCATCTACTATTTGAAACACTCTTTGCATTACTTTTATACCACTTAAAACACCATCTTCTTTAGCTATAAAGATACCTTCACTTTGCTCGTCTGTGAACAAGTTGTCAGTCGTTATATCTATAGTTGGGATGTCTTCTTCTAATGCATCAAGAATAATTTTGTCTATTTGTTTACTCATGTTATCACCTATATTTTTAAGTCTAGTTGTTCGTAACTAATTTTTTTAGTTGGAGTTGTATATAATTTTATCCATTTTGCCGATCTACCTTTTCCAAGTGGTCGGATTTTATCTTCGTCTCTTAATCGTTTTAAAGTTCTATTAATTGTCGAATCTGAGATGTATGGATGTACACTTCTTATCTCATCTTTGCTAAATATATCATCAAGTTTATTAATAGTATTTTCTATGTTATCTGACTTGTTTAAATTTTTATCAAACTCATAATCTCTTATAAAAGAGTTTATATGATCATAAGCTATCAACGAAATTTTCAAGACAAACCGATGGATTGATATAACATTATTGAACCCTTCTTCCCAATTGTACATTGAGCTTAAAAGCACCTTATCGAACTCTTCAATATTTATGGATATAGCTTCAAAGAAGCTAATATACTCATACACTTCGAACTCATTTGTTACCAATAAAATGTATAGAAGTACTAATGCAATTTCTTTATTTTTATCAGTAAATATGTCTGATTTTAGAAAATCTATATAAAAACTTACAATAAGAAATGAAACCTCAAATTTATTTTCTTTTCTCATCTCATTAAATCTTGCGATTAACTCTTCTAGTGTATCACGTTTTGATGTGTAATTACTAGATAATAATGTAACTTTTTTGGCTGTCTTCTGCACTTTATTGAACTGTAGTTTCTTTTCAGAAACGACATCACTGAACAAGAAATGCAGCAAATCGAAAATTTCAGTCGGTAAAAGTTCAAACGTCGATGTCTCATTGTGCACTTTTGTAAAAGCGTTATGAAGGTTGATAATTAGACGTTCCTCTTTGTTTTTAGGTAGTACCCCTTTGTATATCAGAGACTTGATCCTACCTTCAGACATCTCAACACCGAAAATATGTGCAAAATACTGCACATCTTTGGCAATTGTTTGGCGCACCATTACTGCATTATCCGATTCCAATGTTTTATGATTATAGTGGTTATTTCCAATCGACTTATACAATTTGATATAGTTGCTAATTATATCGTAAGGTATTTGAGCACGCTCTATGTTGTTTAAACTATTCATAGTCAATTCCTCCAAACATATCAATACACACTCTATTTTACTATATTTAGCGCAAAAATCAATACTTTTGGATTATATTTATAGTCATAGTCAATATTATGACTATAATAAAAAAGCAGTGAAATTCACTGCTTTTTAGTTAAATAATTTTTGTTGTACAACTTCTACATCATCAGCTTTTTTATATTCACTGATTGGAACAAGAGAAGAATCTTCTTCTATTGTTTCAATATTAATGTAAAGTGGTGTTCCTTCTGCTTTTTTAACAAACTGTTTTCCATTTTCAGTTTTATCAACTTTAATGTCAAATGCAGATGTAAGAACAAGTTGAGAATCAGTGTTAATTCTGATTTGGACTTTATTCTTGTATTGAGTTGCATTCATAAGGCATACGTCTTTTACTAGATATGGATTTGACTTAACAACTTTGTAAATTTGGAATCCTTTGTTCGTACGTTTCTTTTTAGGTACTATGACAGGATCAGTACGTTTTATAGTACCACGATTTGTCAGTATAATTAATACATGACTGTCTTCTAGTATAATACCAGCAGATAATTTTTGTTTTGTAGCTAGGTTCATACCTTTAACACCTTTTGCTGTTGTTGCAGTTACTGGTATTTCAGATAAATTGAACTTAAGTACTTGTCCATTGTCTGCAAAAATCAATACGTCTTTTTCAATTGATGATGTAGTATCTATTGAAACTACTTCGTCATCTGGATTCAGTTTAATTGCTTTTATTGTCTTATTGTATCTTGATACATCAAATTCGTTTAGTTTCGTTAATTTAACTAGATTGTTTCTAGTTACAAATAGTAAGAACTTTTCTTCTTTGAAATCAGGAACGTTTATTACTTTGATGATTTCCTCATCTTCACCTAATTGAACGATATTGTTTATATGTGTGCCAAGATCTTTCCACTTGTATTGAGGAAGTTTAAAGACTGGTGTATAAACATAGTTTCCTTTATTGGTAAATAGTAACAATGTGCTTAGAGATGACACTTCATGTTCAAACAACAATGAATCGTTATCTTTAACTTGTGCTTTTTTTGTAGAATTATAAGATTTTAGTTTCGATGCTTTTATGTATCCAGCGCATGAAACACCTACAAATAGCTGTTCTTCACTAATTAATTTCTCTTCAGAAACAACGATTTTCTCAATTTCTTCTTCAACTTTACTAACTCGCTTCGTTGATATACGTTTTTGAATATCTTTTAATTCAGTTTTTATTAGTTCTTCTAATTCTGTTTCGTTACTTAGTATTACTTTTAAACGATCAATAATTGTATTTAACTCAGATTGCTCTGTTTCTAGTTCGTTTATATCAGTTGAAGACAATTTGTAAAGTTGTAACATAACAATAGCTTCACTTTGCTCTTCACTAAATTTATATTTTTTAATAAGTTTGCTTTTTGCATCTTTTTTGTTCTTTGAAGCTCTAATTAACGCGATTACATCATCTATGATATCTAGTAATTTAATGATACCTTCTACGATATGTAATCTTTTTTGTGCTTTTCTTAGTTCATAGTTTGATCTATTAGTCACTACCTCTTTTTGATGTAGAATATATGCATCTAATATAGGTAATACTCCTAATAACATTGGTCGTTTATTGTTAATAACTACCATATTATAGTTGTATGATCTTGATAGGTTTGTCTTTTTATGTAAGAAGTTTTCGATACTTAGTGGATCAAATCCTTTTTTAACATCGATAACGATACGTAATCCTTCTCTATCTGATTCATCCCTAACTTCTTTGATTCCATCGATTTGCTTATTGATTCTGATGTCATCAATTTTACGAACAAGTACTGCTTTGTTCACTTCGTATGGAATTTCAGTTACTATGATAGATTGTCCTTCAATTTCAGTAAGGCTTCGGATAAATATTCTACCTCTACCTGTTCTATATGCTTGAATGATCTGTTCACGACCTTGAACGATTCCTCCTGTTGGGAAATCTGGACCACTCATAATTTTGATAAGGTCTTCAGGTGTCATTTCAGGATTATCTAATCTTTTAATAACTGCGTTAATAACTTCTCTAGGATTATGAGGAGGTATTTCAGTTGCATACCCAGCACTAATCCCTGTTGCTCCATTAACTAATAAGTTTGGATAACGTGCAGGTAAAACGGTTGGTTCATACTCTTCATCATCAAAGTTTGGTATAAAATCTACTGTTCTTTTGTCAATATCTTGTAGTAAATATTCACTTGCTTTTGACATTCTTGCTTCAGTGTAACGCATTGCTGCAGCGCTATCTCCATCCACAGAACCATTGTTCCCATGCATATCAATAAGAATATCTCTTTGCTTCCAAGTTTGACTTAATCGCACCATTGCGTCGTATACTGATGAATCACCATGAGGATGATACTTACCAATGACGTCACCGACAATACGTGCAGATTTCTTATATGGTTTATTGCTGAACATTCCAAGTTTGTACATCGCAAACAATATACGTCTCTGAACTGGTTTTAGTCCATCACGTACATCTGGTAATGCTCTATCTTGAATAATGTATTTACTATAACGACCAAATCTTTCTCCAACAATGTCTTCAAGGTTTTCAACTAGGATTTTTCCTTCAACGAACTCTTCTATTTGCTTAGTTATTTTCTTCTTCTCCATGTTATTTACCTAACTTAAAGTTGTCTTCAGAAGCGAATGAAACATTACTTTCAATCCAGTCTCTTCTTGGTTCAACTTTATCTCCCATAAGAATATTAATACGTTGATCAGCATCTGCTAAATCTTCGATATTAACTCGAATCAGTGTTCTTGATTCAGGATTCATAGTAGTATCCCATAGTTGTGTAGCGTTCATTTCACCTAGTCCTTTGAATCGTTGAATGTTATATGATTTGAAATCTTTTGTTAACTCTTCAAGTTCTTCATCTGTCCATGCATAATCAGAAAGTTGTTTTTTACTAACTTGCCTTGTTACTTTGTATAGCGGTGGAAGTGCAATATACACTTTACCAGCTTCAACAAGTTCACGCATATATCTAAAGAAGAACGTTAATAGTAATACTTGAATATGTGCACCATCAGTATCCGCATCTGTCATGATGATTACTTTGTTATAATTACACTTTGTCATATCAAAATCAGGACCAAGTCCTGCACCAATTGTATGAATAATTGTGTTTACTTCTTCATTTTTCAATACATCTTCTATTTTTGCTTTTTCAGTATTTATTACCTTACCACGTAATGGAAGTATTGCTTGGAACCTTCTATCACGACCTTGTTTTGCACTACCCCCAGCTGAATCTCCCTCTACTAAGTACAGTTCATTTCGATCTGGGTTCTTGGTTTGTGCAGGTGATAATTTACCTGATAAATTGGTTTCTTTTTTAGATTTTTTCTTTTCTAATCTAGCTTCTTCTCGTGCTTTTCTAGCTGCGTCTCTAGCAAGTTGTGCTTTGATAGCCTTCTCGATAAGAGTATATGTTAGATTATTGTTTTCTTCTAAGAAGTATGTAAGTTTTTCAGTAACTACTTGTTCTACAGCACTTCTAGCATCTGGAGATCCAAGTTTGTTTTTCGTTTGTCCTTCAAATTGAAGTAGGTTTTCAGGAATCCTAACAGATAGTACCGTTGTTAAACCTTCTCTAATATCCGCACCTTCAAGTTTGTTTCCGTTTTTGATCAACCCTACTCTTTGCCCGTACTCATTAAACAGTTTTGTGATTGCTGATTTATAACCAGTTTCATGTGTTCCACCATCTTTAGTACGAACGTTATTTACAAATGATACTATTTGATCGGTATATGATTTAACAAATTGAAATGCAACTTCAACTTCAATCTCATTTGAGATTCCCTCAATAATCGATGCATTGTGATATGGTGTCTTTTTATCATTGATGAAGTTGATGTATGAGATAATCCCATCGTTGTATAAAAACTCTTTTGTTGTTTTCGAACGTTCATCAATTAACGTCATTTTTAATCCCTTAAGTAAAAAGGCACTCTCTCTCAAGCGCTCTGTTAAGGTTTGAAGACTAAATACAGTTGTACTAAAAGTCTCATTGTTAGGCTTGAACCAAACTGTTGTACCAGTTTTGTTAGATTCACCTATTACTTCAAGTTCTGATATATCTCTACCACCATTAGAAAATCTAATGTTGTAAAGTTTACCATCTCTATGCACTGTAACATCAACAAATTCACTTAATGCGTTAACTACAGATGCACCAACACCATGTAACCCACCAGATACTTTGTATCCGCCTGCTTGTCCAAATTTACCACCAGCATGAAGCTTTGTGTAAATAATTTCAACCGTGCTTTTTCCAGAAGCATGCATTCCCACCGGAACACCTCGACCGTTGTCTTCTACAACAACACTATTGTCTTCTTTAATTGTAACTGTGATTTCTGTCCCATATCCTGCAAGCACTTCATCGATCGCATTATCAACGATTTCCCACACTAAATGGTGTAATCCTCGAGAGTCTGTGGACCCAATATACATACCAGGTCTTTTACGTACCGCTTCTAGTTCTTCCAGTATTTGGATAGACGATTCATCGTAACTTTGAATGTTATCACTCATCTTGTACACTTCCTATCCGTATCTACAATTACATATTATAACATAAATGAAATCAAAAAAAATGTGTAAATTTATATTTGTATGTTATAATGACTCATATATTACTGAAATGGAGTGGATTTTCATGGGTTCACAGCTTATATTTGAAATAGTACTTTTGGTACTTGCATACTTGTTCGGGTCAATCCCATTTTCTATCATATTTGGAAAATGGTTTAAAGGAATCGACGTTAGGGATCATGGAAGTGGAAATCCCGGTGGAACAAATTCTATTCGTCATTTAGGACGTAAAGTAGGGTTTTTAATCGTTTTCTTTGATGGGTTAAAAGGTGGTTTAATTGTACTACTGATGCGTACAGGGTTAATCCATGTTGAGTATATGCCGATTCTAGCATTTGGTGTCATAGCAGCAATTGGTCATGTGTACTCAATCTTCATTGGTTTACGTGGTGGAAAGGCTGTCGCATCTACTATGGGATTAATTACAGGATTTAATGTAATTTGGGCCGCAATTGCAGTAATTACCTTCTTTATTGTTACTAAAATCACTAAGTATGTTAGTGTTGGATCAACAAGTATTCCAATTATTATCATAATTTTATCAGTAATTTGGCAAGTGTTTGACATCAACTTAATACCGTATTTTGATCAAGGTAAATACTTCTTATTTGAGTTACCGTTCTTGATCTTCATCATGTTATTAATATTTTGGAGGCACAAAGAGAATTATAAAAAAATTAGTAAAGGTATTGAAAACAAAGTTACATGGTAAAAGACGAGAAATCGTCTTTTTTTTATGCAAATAAAAAAACCTCATTTGAGGTTTTTGTTATTTTGCTGCATTCATTGAAGCTAGTACTTGTCTAACTTGTTTCTCAGATGGTTTTCTACCCATTTGAGTCATCATTGCTCTAATCATATTTTCATTTACAGGTGGATTCTCTCTAAGATATTTCTTGAAATATCTTTGTGATAAGAAAAATCCTAACACTGCACCTAATAATAATGCGACAACTATTGCTGCTATTGCCCATCCTAGACCCATTGTATCACTCCTTAATTAATCTCCTCTATATTGTACAAGATTAATACTAATAAAACAAGTCAAATGTGGCCTATTTTTTTGTTTTAAAGAATAGATATATAAATGCTCCAGTGTAGAGATATTGCACTGAGAACTGAATAACTTCAGGCTTAGAATACCAACCTACAGTGGCATATAACGCTATTCCAATTGGTTGTTCCTTATGATACAAGAATGTATCACTTAGATCAAACATTTTAGTATATATAACATTAGATGCTTCCAAAATACCTTCTGCTTTTAAATAAGATAATAATTCATGTAAGCTATATCCAAACATGAATCCAGCTTGTAGAATCAAGTAGAATAATGTCACATTGAAAATTACTTTTAGGTTTACTTTGATTAATGATTTGTAGATTAAGAATGATAATACTCCTGAAGTTACAATACCAATCAATGCTCCTGCTAAATATGAACCTTGTTCTGCTGATGCAAATACAAACAATGCTATTTCAGCACCTTCTCTTGCAACCATTACAAAGGCCAACAATAGTATAGCCATTTTAGATATAGATACTTTCATCTTATCTTGAATATCACTTACAATCTTATGTCTATTCTTTAACATAAAGAATATGAATGTTGTAATAAGTAATAGTGCAACAAAACTAGCAACACTTTCCCACAACTTCGCAACGTTATCACTGTTTGCTCCTATGGCGTTTGAAATACCAAATAAAACAAGCCCAATTACTACAGATGCTAAGATCCCTAATCCTAACCCCTGGAATACTGCTTTCTTATCATTTAAGCGATTTGTTTTATTTAAGTACTCCAACATAATAGCAACTATTAAAAACGCTTCTAACCCTTCTCTTATCCCCATAACCAACCCTGGTACGAAATCAATACCGAACATATAATCAGTCCTTTCAAATTTGTATACGTCTATATATTATAGTAAAACGATGCCATTTTCAAAGATAATCATAATTTTTCTAAATAGGATGCTAAATAAGACAAAAGAGTATTTACTTTTTGGCTATTTAAGGTTAAAATACTTACATAGAACATTTCTTGTAAAGGAGGAATTATAATGGCTAGAAGAATTTCAACTGATTGTATAGCTTGTGGTGCATGTGTACCTGAGTGTCCAGTAGATTGTATCGCTGAAGGTGATATCTACGTTATTGATGAAGATATTTGTATCGATTGTGGTGCATGTGAAGTAGTTTGTCCTGTAGACGCTATATCTGAAGTATAGAACTTACTGATTTAAATAACTATACTATAATTAAATAGAATAAAAAAAACGAAGAGTAATCTTCGTTTTTTATTTATGATATATTTACTAATTCTTGGATTAAACCAGTATGAATAAAACCAATTGATTTGGCAAGTCGATATGACCCTTTGTTTACATCATCACATCTCCAAACAAATTTCTTGTCGATATTTACCATCAATGTTTGACAAACAGTTTTGGCATAGCCCCTTTTACGATAACCAGGGTGTACAAGAATCCCAATATCACTTATAACGTCACCCCAGTTCCATAATGATGATACAGCTACTAGTTTTTCATCATCAAACAAACCATATATAAAGTCATCTTCTAAACTAACCATACCTTCTTCTTTATCCTTTTTAGAGCAACTATCTAAGAAAGCCTTAAAAATATCATTATCATCTTTATTTAATTCTCTACAAAGAGATGTATTTTGTATTAAACCAAATTCAAGATCATTAATAAAAAACAGATGAGTCGTATCTTTTATTTTGAATTTAGATTTATAATTCTCAATTGTCATCTTGGATTGATTAGGTACTAGTATCCAAGTATATTTATCAGTGATGTATTGAACACTACTTTTTCTATCTAATTTAATAATTGAAAAAGGGTCTTTTAGTTCTTGCTTTGTGAGATATTGATACAGTTCATGAATTTGTGTATCAAACATGAAATCACCTAACTTTCAGTATAATTATACCATTTTATTGTGTTTTATGTAAAAATAAAACGGCTAAATAATAGCCGTTTTTTTATACGAATGTATAAGGGTTTGTTACTACTTTTGAAGTGATAACTTTCGCAGTAACTCCTTCAGATTCTAAAACATTCTTTAGATGATACATAAAATGATGTTCGATGTAGTGACCAATATCAAGGGTATTAATACCATAGTTAACACAATCTAGTGCTTTATGATATGTTATATCTCCTGTGATAAATAAATCTGCTTTCTTATGAACAGCATTTATTATATTAGAGCTTCCACTACCACCAGATATAGCGACTGTTTTAACAATGGCATTTAAATCACCAATGAATCTAGCATCTTCAACTTTAAATACGTTCTTAACATGTTTTATAACATCTTTCATCGATTGTTCTTTAACATTTCCTATTTTACCAAGACCTTCGTTATCAGTAATGTCATCAAGGTTTTCTTGATTTTCAAGTCCAATCATCGAAGCCAACATCGAATCCATACCGTAGTTAGAGATATCAAAGTTAGTGTGAGCGATATAGAGTGTAATATCGTTTTTAATTAACTCTTTTATAATATGTCCTTGATATGTTTCTGTTTGAATACCTTTTATAGGAGAAAAGATTAGTGGATGATGAGCTATAATCAAATCACAGTTGTTTTTGATTGCTTCTTCAATCACTTCTTTTGTAACATCTAATGTCAACAATATTGTTGTAATTGTTTTATTTAATGTACCTATTTGTAACCCTACATTATCCCAATCGTAAGCTAAGTTTTTTGGGTATAATGATTCAAATAATGAAATTATTCTTTGTCCATTCATGACTTTGCCTCCTCTAATAGTTTAATGCGAGCAAGTAAAGATATCTTTTGCTGGTCACCAGGAATGTTAGGTAACACTTTATTTAGTTTAGTAATTTCTTTATCAATTCGTTCTATGAAAAAGAAAGGTTTTTGTTTTAAGTTAATCGGACCAAACATTACTTCAAAACTAGAGTAATTTTTGGATCCCTTTTCGATAACAATAATATCATAATACTTATGATTCTCCTTAATTACAAGTTCATCAATGATTTGATATTTCAGCTCTTTTAATGTGGCACGAACTTTATCTGCTTCGTTATTAGGTTGTAGTATAAACCTTTTAACGTTTTTAGTACTATGATTTGTTAAGATGTCTGCGATAAGTCTACCACCCATACCTGCGATTACACATACATCTGTGTCATCATCGATTTTCTCGATTCCATCACCTTTGATCACTTTGATTTTTTCCTGTAGTTCTCGCTTTTTTACATTGCTGTATGCAATGACAAACGGTCCCTCTTTATTATCTATTGCTTGTGCATATGATACATATCCTTCTAGAACTGCATGGATTGGTAAGAACGCATGGTCAGTACCAATGTCTGCTAGTTTATGAAAACCATCTGTATATTTAGCGCATGCATATAGACGTTTTGATAAGTCCATAATGTGAAATTCTTTCATTATTTTCCAGTCATAAAGTCTTTCAGTTTTTTACTTCTAGATGGGTGACGTAATTTACGAAGTGCTTTGGCTTCGATCTGTCTGATTCTCTCACGAGTAACACCAAATTCACGACCAACTTCTTCTAATGTTCTAGCACGACCATCTAACATACCGAAACGCATTCTTAATACTTTTTCTTCTCTGTCAGTTAGTGTTTCTAAAACAGTTGCTAGTTCACGCTTTAACATTTCTTTTGATGTAAACTCCATTGGAGTTAATGTATCTGGATCAGGTATGAAATCTCCTAATGATGAATCTTCTTCCTCACCAACAGGGCTTTCTAAACTAATAGGTTCTTGCGCTACTTTTTGAATGATTTGAACTTTCTCAACACTGATTCCCATACGCTCTGCCACTTCTTCAGGTTGTGGTTCACGTTTTAGTTCTTGAATCAATTGACGTTGTGTTCTAACAAGTTTATTGATTGTTTCAACCATATGTACTGGGATACGGATTGTACGAGCTTGATCGGCGATTGCTCTAGTGATTGCTTGTCTAATCCACCATGTAGCATACGTACTAAATTTGAACCCTTTGGTATGATCAAATTTACCTACAGCTTTCATTAATCCCATGTTTCCTTCTTGGATTAAATCTAAGAACTGCATCCCACGTCCTACGTAACGTTTTGCGATTGATACAACTAAACGTAAGTTGGCTTCAACTAGCTTGTTTTTCGCTAGTTCTCCTCTGAACATAATTTGTTCAACTTGTAGTTTGTATGCTGGGTCTATTTCTTCTCCCATTGATACCATTTCATCAAATTGTTCTTTAGCAACAACTGCATTTGCGATATCAGTAGCAAGTTCAACTTCTTTGAATCCTTCAAGTAAGTCAACACGACCGATTTCTTTTAAATACATACGTACTGGATCATCTACTTTAATACTCATTTGTGATTCAAATGATTTATCGTGTAATAGTTCTTCTTCTATGTCTTTTGTAAAGTTTAAGTCAAGAACGATTGATGGATCAAGTCCATCTCCCTCTTCATCATCAGAATCATCATCTAATGTCAATGTAGGAACTTCTAAGTTAACCATTTCTGTAGCACTAACTACATCTACTTGTTTCTTTTCTAGTTCTGCAATGATTATATCAAAATCCTCTGTTTCATCACTAACAAACTTTAGAATCTCGGCTACTTCTAAATACCCTTTAGCCTTGCTAATCTCCACTAGCTCTTGAATGATTTTATTTTTGTCCATACTTTTCCTCCTTGATTTTTAAATCTCTGTACTCTGCAAGTTTTATTTTTTCTTGTAAAGTAGGTGCTTCTTTTATTTGCAGTTCCATATGATCTAGAACTAGCTTAAATTGGTAATCGTTCATCGCATCAATCAAATCATCGTATTCTTTCGGAATCAATTGAAGTTCTTTATTTATACAGCGATTGATAAAGAAACTATTCTGTGCCTCTGTTAGTTTTTCAATAAAACTATTATTAATTTCCACAGTGTCCATTTCTTTTGTATCGTTTTCTAAATATAAATCTTCAACAATATCCTTCAATTGACGTACATTTTCATCAATATGAAAAACTTCACCAAATTCTTTGTTATAGTTGAATAAATATTTTCTATCATCTAAGAAATAATTAACCAATCTTCGTTCTGCGAATGTGTACTTGTCTTGTACTTCTACTTTGGCACGGTAGACGTTACGAATATTACTAATGTTTCTCTTTGTATACTGGTTAAAATCCTGTCTAATCGACTCTAGGCTAAGTTTTGTATCAGCAGCTAAACGTTTGATATAACTCTCTATAACAGTATTTGATGCGTTTTTAATCATATCAAATATTGTTTTCTTAAAGTGTTCTATATCTAACATTTTAGAGAAGTCGATTTTCATGTTGCTTTTCTTATATTCAAATTCAAGTGGGTCTATCCAGTTATTGTTTATATATTCTAGTAACGCTTTATTCCCGTATTTTTGGATATAATCATCTGGATCTAGTTTATCTGGTAATATTACGACAGTGACATTCATTTGTTCTTGTTGGAACATGATAAGTGCACGTGATGTAGCTTCAAAACCAGCTGCATCTCCGTCATAACATATTACTATATTATTCGTGTATTTCTTAATTAGTTTTATTTGATCTTTTGTTAATGATGTTCCCATTGAAGCGACAGCTTCTTTTACACCTGCTTTGTATGCAGCAATAACATCCATGTACCCTTCAAATAATACTGCTCTATTGTTTTTCTTTATCTCGTTGATTGCATTTTGCATGTTATATAAAACATTACTCTTAGTAAATACTTTTGTTTGAGGACTGTTTATATACTTTGCGGATTCATCGTTTTCTTTATACGTTCTTCCACTAAAGGCTACTGTGTTACCTTTTTCGTCTTTAATTGGGAAGATGATACGTTCTCTGAATAAATCGTAGTAGTTATCATTTTTACTTTTCTTAACAAGTCCTAAATCATGTAGATCACTTACAAGGTAATCTTGGTTGGTTAGGGTCTTATGTAATAAATCAAACTCATTAGAAGCAAGTCCTAATTCAAAGTGCTTCATGATATCGACTGAGATTCCACGTGACAACAAGTATGTTTTTGCTTCTATCCCTGACTTTGTGCTAGATAGATACAAGTTGTATAGTTTGTTCGCAGATTCATTGATTTCAAACAGTCTTTGATTTGGGTTTTCTGTTTTAAAATCAGAGAAGTCTTTTGTGATATTCGCTCTGATTGCTAAGTCTTCGATTGCTTCAATAAATGATATGTTATTGGTTTTTTGGAGGAATGTTACTGCATTTCCTTTTTCCCCACAGCTGAAACAATTATATATTTTACGTTCAGGTTCAACACTAAATGACGCAGTTTTTTCATTATGAAATGGGCATAAACCAAAATAACTCTTTCCTTTTTTAGAAAGAGCCACTTTTTCACCGATAACGTCTATGATATCAGTTTTAGCTAATACTTCATTTATAAATTCATCACTAAGTCTTGGCATATTATCACCTTACTAGTAGTATAGTTTTTCCAATAAATATGGTACTAATTCTTTTTTTGATAAGTTAATTTGTTCCATAGTATCTCTGTCTCTTAATGTGAAGATTTCGTTGTTGACACCTTCATCATCAATTGTTAGTACAAATGGTGTACCAATTGCATCTTGTCTTCTATAACGTTTACCGATTTTACCTGATTCATCATTTGTTACTGTAAAGAATTTAGATAAATATTCGATCATTTCATCTGCTTTTTCTTTATGGTACTTTTTGATTAATGGTAATACCGCAACTTTATACGGTGCGATTGATGGCTCCAGTTGTAGATTGATTCTAGTTTCTCCATTTTCTAGAGTTTCCTCTTTGAATGCAGATTGTAATACTGCTAAGAATAAACGTTCTACTCCTAACGATGGTTCTATAACATATGGTAAATACTTTTCATTTGTTAAAGGATCTAAATACATTAGATTTTGCTTTGAATGTTCTTGATGAGCATTTAAATCAAAATCTGTACGAGATGCGATACCCCAAAGTTCGTCAAATCCCCAAGAGAAGTTGAATTCAATATCTGTTGTTGCATTTGAATAATGACTTAACTGTTCCTCTTCGTGATCTACTAGTTTGATGTCTTCATCTTGTAATCCTAAACTAAGTAAGAAGTTTTTACATTCTTGTTTCCAATAATGGAACCACTCGAATTCAGTTCCTGGTTTACAGAAGAATTCTAATTCCATTTGCTCGAATTCTCTTGTTCTAAAAATGAAGTTACCTGGAGTAATTTCATTTCTAAATGATTTCCCTATTTGTCCAATACCAAACGGTACTTTTTTACGAGCACTTCTTTGAATATTTTTGAAGTTAAGGAAAATCCCTTGTGCTGTTTCTGGTCTCATATATATTACATTCTCACTGTCACTTGTTACACCTTGTGTTGTTGAGAACATTAGGTTGAACTGTCTGATATCTGTATAATCTAATGCATCACAGTTTGGACAGGCAATCTTGTTTTCTAGTATGAATTCCATCATTTTTTCGTTAGACCATGCATCTGGGTTTACTGAACGATCGAAATCTTCAATTAACTTATCAGCACGATGTCTTGTATTACATTTTTTACAGTCTGTTAGAGGATCGCTAAATCCACCAACATGTCCTGATGCTTCCCATGTTTTTGGATTCAGTAGAATACTACTATCTAATCCGACATTTAATTTATTTTCTTGGATAAATTTCTTCCACCAAGCTTGTTTGATATTATTTTTAAGTTCTACACCTAGTGGACCATAATCCCATGTATTGGCTAATCCACCATAAATTTCACTACCTTGAAATACAAATCCGTAGTTCTTCGCGTAGTTTACTAAATCTTCCATTTTTATCTTACTCATACGTCTACCTCCTAGATTGTAATTTGGACATAAATTTGCATGTTATATTATACCATAAAATACAAAAAAAGAGACGAGCTCTTTTTAGTATTTTTTAATTTGTTTGATGATACTTCTTGATTTTGATTGATATCCGGTGAAATCACTATAGGTAACATCGATAATATGACGAATCATAATACGTTCATTTTTTGTGAATTCAAATGTTTTTAAATCACTAATGTCCATTCTATATAGTTCGTTTATCTTCATATAAATATCTGAATCAAAGTGTTCTTCCAGAGGTTCTAAATGTTTTCTACAAATCAAACCACCGTTTCTGATTGAATACACTAAATTATCATTTTCTTCACATAGACTACAACCACTAAAACGAAGACCGTACCCAAGAAAATGTAGTAGTTTTAACTCGAAGATAAAACTAAGAATTTCCGGATCAAACTGTTGATCAAATAGTGTAAGTAATCTTTTTAAGAACTGATACATTTTTGGATGATCATTATTTTCATCTATAATTGCTGATACAAGTTCTAAAATGTGTGATACAAATGTATAGCTTTCAATATCAAGTTCGATATTGCTGAATTCCTTTACAAGTTCACCTTCTTTGAGGCTTGGAAAGTCTCCTCTAGTTGGGGTGAATTCTATTACATTGGGTACTTGAGATAAAAAACGATTGATGCTTTGTAGTTTTTTAACTCCACGTGCGATGACACTCATCGTACCTTTTTCAGTATAAAGATATAAGATTTTACTTGAATCTTTATAATCTAGAGATTTACAAACTATTGCTTCAATCATTTTAATCACCTACTATTCTGTGTATCCGAAGTTACGTAAATGAAACTCTTTATTTCGCCAATCTTTCTCTACTTTACAGTGTAGGTCTAGATAGACTTTTTGTCCTAATAGGTACAAGATATCTTTTCTGGCATCTGTTCCTATCTTTTTAATCATTTGTCCTGCTTTACCGATAATGATTCCTTTTTGACTTGGTCGTTCTACAATAATAGATGCGTGAATATTTAGTAAATCAGTATTCACTTCATCGTATTTCACGTATTCTATTAGAACCATTACACTATGAGGAACTTCTTCTTTGGTGTGATGTAGTACTTTTTCTCTTATCATCTCACTGATGATAAATTTCTCTGGATGATCTGTCTTCATATCGTCGGGATAGTACTTAGGTCCTTCTTCTAACTCGTTTTCTATGTCTTCTAGTAATCTATCTATATGATCACCGCGTAATGCGCTGATGCTGAAGATTCCTTTAAAGTTATATGCTTCTTTGTATTTGTCTACATTGTTTTTCAATCTAACAACATCGTCAATATCATCTGCCTTGTTTAATATAAGAAATACTGGGACTCTTACGTTCTTTAATTCATTGATGATGAATTCATCACCGGGACCAAAGCTTTTTGTAGAATCAACCATGAATAAAATAAGATCAACTGTACGTAATGTGTTGATAGCTTCTTTTGTCATGAAGGCACCTAGTTTATGATGCGGTTTATGGATACCTGGGGTATCGATAAAAATAATCTGAGAAGATTCTGTGGTATGAATCCCTGAGATATTGTTTCTTGTTGTTTGAGGTTTGTCGCTTGTTATAGCAACTTTTTGACCCATAACTTTATTTACAAATGTGCTTTTTCCAGCATTAGGACGACCGATTACTGTTACAAATCCAGATTTAAACATTATAAATCTTTCTCAGTAAACGCAAAAGGTAATAACTCTTTGTTTAGAACAGTTTTTACATCGCCTTTGTTGTTTGTGATATGGATTTTTGTATCTTCATTGATCAGCTCTCTCATTACTTGACGACAAGCTCCGCAAGGGCTGATAAAACTATCTTGTTCTGTCGTTAATAGTAATTCTTCGATATCATCTTTGCGATACCCTGCTGTATACGCTGAAAACAGCGCAGTACGTTCTGCACAGTTGGTCAAACCAAATGATGCATTTTCGACGTTAACACCTTTGATTAATTCTCCGTTTTTCATACGGATTACGGCAGCTACTTTGAACTTTGAGTAATCTGAGTATGAGTTTTTAAGTAATTCTTTTGCTTCATTGTATAAATCTTTCATATGTACACCTACCTAAATAATTTCGCTTTTTGTAATACTTTATTTTGCAATTGAACCATTTCTAATTCATCGTCTTCTGTTTGGTGATCATATCCTAAGGTATGTAATACCCCATGGATAAATAGAAAACCAAGTTCACGTTCAAATGAATGCTCTAATTCAATTCTTTGTTCTTCACATTTTTCTAAAGATATAACAACATCTCCTAGTTGGTTGTTTTCACCGTTTGGAAACGTTAAAACATCTGTTGGATAATCTTTGTTTCTATATTGCTTGTTCATTTCTTGTATTTGATTGTTTGATATAAACACTACATTAATCTCTTTATTAGCTAATTGTAATTGATTGGTTGCTTGTTTTCCAACAAGTTCAATCGTTTTACTATAATCTACTTCGTTAAAAAAGTTTTGTATATTTATTTTCATATTCTTCATACCTCTGTATTACTTTCTGTACAAGTGGATGTCTGATAACATCTACTTTTTCGAAATTGATAATACTGATTCCTTTTATTCTAGCCAATAGATTGCTTGCTTGGATTAATCCTGAGTTGTTTTTGTTTGGTAAATCTATTTGTGTAATGTCACCTGTTACTACCATCTTAGAGTTAAACCCTAAACGTGTTAGAAATAGTTTCATTTGATTTATTGTTGTATTTTGTGCTTCATCTAAGATGACGTAAGCATTTTCTAGTGTACGCCCTCTCATGTAAGCTAGGGGTGCGATTTCAATGATTCCTTTTTCAATCATATCCTCGGTTTGTTTTGAACCTAGTATTTCATATAAGGCATCATATAACGGTCTTAGATATGGATCTACTTTCTCTTTTAAATCTCCTGGTAAGAACCCGAGTTTTTCACCTGCTTCGACAGCTGGTCTTGTTAGAATAATCTTTTTAACAGAACCATCTTTTAGCTTAGCAACAGCGTTAATTACAGCAACGTATGTTTTACCTGTACCTGCTGGTCCGATACCAAAGACAAGATCGTTATCATTAATTGCCTTGATGTAATGCTTTTGATTCAGTGTTTTTGCATAGATAGGTTTACCATTGTATGCTTTCGTAATTACAACACGATCTACATAAATATCTACAATATCTTTTTCTGCCATTTGATCAGCAAGTTTTGATATATAAATGATATCTCGTTCTGAAATAACAATATTATTCTTTGCTATATCGATCAGACAACTAAATATTTTAGATAATACAGCGACTTTATCTTGGTCTTTCGATTCAATAAAGACATCTTCACCTTTGGAGTAAATACTTGTTGAAAACAAGGCATTAAGTACTTTTAGGTTTTTGTCATTAAAGCCTACAACAGCCCTAAAACTATCCACATCACGAAACTGTACATCAAGTTTTGTTAAATCAACCATACTATCAATCTCCCATCATAGAATATAACTAAATTATATCATATTTAGGGAAAAAAATAACGGCTTTCGCCGTTATTTATCTTCTACCGTTTTTCTTGTTTTCTTTTTGTTTAAGTTTTTTTGAAACACTTGGTTTCAGGTAATGTTCCCTTTTACGAGCTTCAGCCAGGATCCCAGCACGTGAAACATCGCGTTTAAATCTTCTTAACGCGTCTTCTATGTTTTCGTTTTCTTTTACAACAGTTTTTGCCATGAGAATTCCCTCCTCTCGCTCTTTTATTTTGCCGTACTAATATTAACAAATTATATAGCCTTTTGCAAGTTTTTTTGAATATTATACTAGTTTTGCAAATGTATCCTTATATTTAACGTTTTCGATGGATACTTTTGCTATTTTATTATGTAATTCAAGGTCTTTGTTTACCTTCACATAAATGTATGTATCACTGTGTCCATATGTGTATAAATCGTCCGATTTTTCGAACAATACACTCAGATTGTTTTCTTTGGATTCATTAATGAAGTTTGTTGCCAATTTCTCATTAAGTTCTAATAATCCATTTACTCTTACTGATTTTATTATACCATTAATTTGATCTTTCATCTGTGCTGCTTTTGTTCCACTTCGTTTCGAGTATGGAAAAACGTGTAGCTCACTGAAGTTACAATCTTCAATAAATTGCACCATTTCGGAGTACATTTCATCTGTTTCAGATGGGAAACCAACGATTACATCAGTAGTTATCGCAACTCCTGGTATTTTGCTTCTTATTTCGGTGATTTTTGTAAGATATTCTTCTTTGTTATATTTCCTTTTCATCATTTTTAACACATCATCACTTCCTGATTGAAGTGGGATATGAAGATGTTTGGCAAAGATGCTATTTGATGAAATTAAATCAAGAATTTCATCTGACAACTCATTTATTTCAATTGAAGATATTCTTATACGATCTAATCCATTGATATTTGATAAGTTAGTTAATAGCTTAAATAATGAATAATCCTCTAAATCAGACCCATATCCACCTGTGTGAATCCCTGTCAATACGATTTCATGATATCCGTTTTTAACTAGTTCTGTTGCTTCTCTTAAAACACTTTCTTTGTTTCTTGAACGAACAGGCCCTCTTGCAAATGGGATTATGCAATAGCTACAGAAATTATTACACCCATCCTGTATTTTTAAGAACGCTCTTGTGTTTTCAGTAAAGTGTGTAACATGTACTTCATCAAACACTTTGTACCTAGAAACATCAGTTACTGCGTTGATTTTAGCTCTTTCACGTAGAAACTCTTCAACTAAAACAATAAGTTGCTCACGGTGCTTTGTACCAATAACGATATCAACACCATCTATTGCTAGTATTTCATCAGAACTCATTTGTGAATAACACCCCATAACTGCGACTACTGCTTCTGGGTTCTGTTTTATTAGTTTTCTGATTGCTTTTCTACTTTTTGAATCACCAGAATTTGTCACAGTACATGTATTAATAACATACACATCTGAATATGATTTATGGTCTACTCTTTTGTATCCTTTTTCTTCGAATAGTTCCCATACACTTTCTGTTTCATATGTGTTTACTTTACATCCTAATGTATAAAAAGCTACTTTCATAAAATATCACTCTTTTCATATACAAGATTTAAATTATTTACTATGTGCAAACTTGTATTTTCTTAACTAAACTTAATTGATTTCAAACTTATATTTATCTTCATTATTTTTAATTAAACTATATGTTATATTGTATGGAGTTCAATATGATGGAACCCTAAATAATGATTGACTGCAAATAATAAGCTGATTTCATTATTAATAACATATTGCATTAATATTGAATTGTAAAACATTGAATATCAACTGACCATATTTGACACATAATTATTTGATACTCATTGCCAAGAAAGTTCTATGTGTAGTGCAAGTCTAAAATAAACTCGCAAATTTATGCGCTAAACACCTTATTTTATTGTATAAAATAATTGCTTATTGGCAAGGAATAACGTTTTAAATTTTTAGTATCTTATGTATAAATATTTATCGTTAACTTTGTAGTATTTTGCATATTATTACATAAAAAGATTATATCATAAACAAAATAAAAAGGTTAGAAAAACCCTTTATTTTGATTCGCAATATTTCTTGAATTCTTGGACAATTTCGTTCATAGTTCTTTCAACTTTACGTTTTAAAAAGTTAGATAAAAACTGGAAAACTTTGTTTCCTACTGATCTAACTATTAACTTATAGTGAACATGGTCATCATGTTCTCTAAAATGATGTTCGAACTCCATATGTGCTTCATGAAGATGGTATGTAATTGAATGGGGAAGATTGACGTTTATGACAGATCTTGATAACTGTGTACCTACTTGGTTGGTTATCATTTCTAATGACCCTTCAGTATTTTGAATCCCTTCAATTAGTTTAATATCTTGATATCCTTCACGTTGTAATTGCTCATCTTTGTCTATAAGGGCAAATACTACTTCGTCTATTGGCTTTTCGATTACAGTTGATATTGTTACTTTCATAAAATCACCTCGTAATAATTATATCACATAAAAAAAGGTTCAAACGAACCTTTTTTAGTGTTTTAATGCTTTTTTGAATTTTTCCCAAATTGTTGAATCCTTAGTTAAATCAGTTTTACCTAATTGTTCAAATAGTTTGGATTGATTTTTATTGATTGTAGTTGGTGTTACTACTTTAATAATTACATGTTCGTCACCATTACGTCTTGTTCTAACGTTTGGTGCTCCTTTACCACGTAATCTGAATGTTGTTTGACTTTGTGTACCAGATGGTATTTTAAGTTTAACATCACCGTGTGGTGTAGGGACTTTTATGTGATCACCTAGAGTAGCTTGTGTGAATGTGATTGGAACTTCGATAACTAGGTCATCTCCATGACGTTCGTATAAAGGGTGTTTTTTTACATCAAATAGAATGTATAAATCTCCTGATGGTCCACC
>NZ_CEXEES010000025.1:0-23867 GCF_982632705.1 Candidatus Izemoplasma sp.
ATATTATCTCCTGCTTCTGCACGATCTAATAATTTACGGAACATTTCAACACCAGTACAAACTGAAGTTTGAGTGTCTTTGATACCAATAATTTCAACTGGTTCTCCAACTTTGATAGTTCCACGTTCAACTCTACCTGTAGCAACTGTTCCACGTCCTGTGATTGAGAATACATCCTCAACAGGCATTAAGAAAGGCTTGTCAGTTTCACGAACTGGATCTTCGAAGTAAGTATCTACAGCTTCCATTAATTCCATGATTTTATCTTCGTATGATTCTTCACCCTCTAATGCTTTTAAGGCAGAACCCATGATTACTGGAATGTCGTCTCCAGGGAAATCGTACTCGTCTAATAACTCGCGAATTTCCATTTCTACTAATTCTAATAATTCATCATCATCAACCATATCTGTTTTGTTCATGAATACGATTAATTTAGGTACACCAACTTGGCGTGATAATAAGATATGTTCTCTAGTTTGAGGCATAGGTCCATCAGCAGCAGATACTACTAAGATCCCACCATCCATTTGAGCAGCACCAGTGATCATGTTCTTAACATAATCGGCATGTCCTGGACAGTCAACGTGTGCATAGTGACGAGCATCTGTTTCGTACTCGATGTGTGCAGTGTTGATTGTGATTCCTCTTTCTCTTTCTTCTGGAGCGTTATCGATAGATGCATAATCTGCAGCTACAGTTGTTCCATCTCCTCTTTTTGATAATACAGTTGCGATTGCAGCTGTTAATGTAGTTTTTCCGTGGTCTACGTGTCCTACAGTTCCGATATTCATATGCGGTTTATTGCGGACGAATTTTTCTTTAGCCATTGTTTTTCCTCCTATAGGTTTTATATTGTTTTTATATTATTTTTCCGTGTATATTTTATCGCATTATTTAAACTAATGCAAGTAAAAGTCGCTTAACCGTTACGTTTTTTAATAACTTCTTCGGCAATTGACTTTGGACATGCTTCGTAATGTGAGAATTGCATCGTGTAATTTCCACGTCCTTGTGTGTTAGATCTTAAGCTTGTAGCGTAACCAAACATTTCTGCTAATGGTACTTTTGCAGTTACTTGTTGTGCGTTACCACGTTGTGTTTGTCCTTCGATTCTACCACGTCTTGAAGTAATGTCTCCAATTACGTTTCCTAAGTAATCATCAGGTACTACAACGTCTACATTCATTAATGGTTCTAGTAAGATTGCACCACATTGGTCTTTTGCTTTTTTCAGCGCCATACCAGCTGCAACTTTGAATGCCATTTCATTTGAATCGACATCATGGTAAGATCCATCAAATAATGTAGCTTTTAAATCGATAATTGGATATCCAGCGATGATTCCGTTGTCTAACTGTTCAGCTAACCCTTTACCAACAACTGGAATGTATTCTCTAGGAACAACCCCACCAACGATTTTATCAACGAATTCGAATCCTTTTTCTGGGTTTGGTTCAAACTTGATCCAAACATGTCCGTATTGTCCACGTCCACCAGATTGTCTAACAAATTTACCTTCAACCTCAGCGGCTTGAGTAATTGTTTCTCTGTAAGAAACTTGAGGAGCTCCTACAGTTGCTTCAACTTTGAATTCTCTTTTCATTCTATCTACGATGATATCAAGGTGTAATTCACCCATACCAGCGATGATAGTTTGTCCTGTTTCTTGATCAGTGTATGTTCTGAAAGTTGGATCCTCTTCAGCTAATTTGCTTAAAGCGATACCCATCTTATCTTGATCTGCTCTTGAATTTGGTTCAATTGCAACACTGATTACAGGTTCAGGGAATACCATTTTCTCTAAGATAACATGATATTTATCTTCGCATAATGTATCTCCTGTTGTAGTATCTTTTAAACCTACTGCAGCTGCGATATCTCCGGCATAAACCATTGATACTTCTTCACGGCTGTTAGCATGCATTTGTAAGATACGACCAACTCTTTCTTTTTTCCCTTTAGTAGAGTTCATGATATATGAACCTTTACTTAGTTTACCAGAGTAAACACGGAAGAAAGTAAGTTTCCCAACAAATGGGTCAGTCATTACTTTGAATGCTAATGCAGCAAATTTCTCATCATCAGACGCAGGTAATGCAACTTCTTCACCAGCTTTATTTGAACCCGTAACTGCAGCTACATCTAAAGGACTTGGTAAATATTTCAATACGTTGTCTAATAATAATTTAACACCTTTGTTTTTGAATGCTGTACCACATAATACAGGGAAGAATTCTACTGCAAGAGTAGCTTTTTTAATAGCAGCGATTAACATCTCTGCTGGAACTTCTTCTCCTTCTAAGTACATCATCATTAAATCTTCATCAAAATCAGCTACTGCTTCAATTAATTCGATTCTTTTTAATTCAGCGATTTCTTGTAAATCTTCAGGGATTGCGATATCTTCTGCAATCTCTTCAGGTCCACCATCGAAACCATATGCTTTTAATCCAACAAGGTCAATAATTCCATTGAATTGGTCTTCTGCTCCAATTGGCCATTGAATAGCAGCTACATGAGCTCCTAATCTGTCTTTTAGAGTTTGAACGCTGAATTCAAAGTCAGCCCCTATTTTATCCATTTTGTTTACGAATACGATTCTAGGAACCTTGTATTCGTTTGCTTGTCTCCAAACTGTTTCAGTTTGTGGTTCTACACCTGCTTGAGCATCTAGTACAGCAACACTTCCGTCTAGAACACGAAGAGATCTTGAAACCTCTACCGTGAAGTCTACATGTCCTGGAGTATCTATAATGTTGATTCTATGGTCTTTCCATAGAGCAGTTGTTGCTGCAGATGTTATTGTTATACCACGTTCTTGCTCTTGTTCCATCCAGTCCATTTGTGAAGCTCCATCATGAGTTTCACCGATTTTATGAATTTTACCAGTGTGATATAATACACGCTCAGTTGCAGTAGTCTTACCAGCATCAATATGAGCCATGATACCGATATTTCTAGTCATTTCTAAACTTATTTCACGTGACATTATGAGATCTCCTTTCTACCAACGGTAATGTGCAAATGCTTTATTAGCTTCAGCCATTCTATGAGTATCGTCTTTCTTCTTAACTGACGCACCATTTCCTTGTGCAGCATCTACTATTTCTTTTGCTAATCTATCTTCCATTGTTTTTTCATTTCTATGTCTTGCATATAAAGTTAACCATCTTAGTCCTAAAGTATATTTTCTTTCGTCTCTAACTTCAACCGGTACTTGATAGTTTTGTCCACCAATTCTTCTTGAACGTACTTCGAATGTAGGCATGATGTTTCCTAATGCTTCTTCGAATACTTCGATTGCTGGTGTATTTGTAATTTCTTCAACTTTAGCGAACGCACCATATAATATTTTTTGTGCAGTCCCTCTTTTACCATCTAACATGATATTGTTGATTAATTTTGTAACTAACTTCGATGAATACATTGGATCTGGTAATACATCGCGTTTTGCTATATGTCCTTTACGAGGCATATTGATTCCTCCTTTCAGAATCTTATTGATATTTCGATTTTTAGTTTTTTAGTTTAATTAGTTCTTTTTCGCTCCATATTTTGAACGACTTTGTTTACGTCCTTCAACACCAGTTGTATCTAATGTACCACGTACGATATGATACTTAACACCAGGTAAATCTTTAACACGTCCTCCACGGATTAAAACAACACTATGTTCTTGTAATTTATGTCCGATACCAGGAATGTATGCAGTAACTTCAATTCCGTTTGATAATCTAACACGAGCATACTTACGTAAAGCCGAGTTAGGTTTCTTAGGAGTCATAGTAGCAACACGAGTACAAACTCCTCTTTTTTGAGGGCTTGCGTTATTAGTTCTCTCATTTTTGATTGAATTAAATCCAAACGCTAAATGAGGTGACTTGCTTTTTCTAATTTTGCTTTGTCTTCCTTTTCTTACTAATTGATTAATTGTAGGCATTTGATGGTTCCTCCTTTCCTACATTTTGTTCCACACTACCAGGTGGTTCACTTTAGCCATAAAATATAGGGCTTAAAGTGTAAACCCGTGTGTTTTTCTATATTAATAGCATAGTAATTATATACCACTGATGCAGGTGTGTCAATAATTTTGTTATACTTTTTTAATATTTATTTATTTCCTTTAATATAGTACTAAATTACTATTCTTAATACAAGACCTTTTTAATAAAAATTCTCACTATTTCAATATCCAAAACTTTGATAAAAATGGTACAATATACATATAAGAAAAAATGGCTACATGGAGGAAGAAATGGAAGAGTATATAATTTATTTTGGATTAGGATTTTTAGTTTTAGCAGGATTAAGTATTATCAGAGATATCTTCACATTAAAAAGAGATACAATACGCGGAGAAGTTATTAGATGTAAGAATAAAACCAATAAAGGTAAGAGGTATTGTTATCCAAAAGTTGATATGCTTGAGTTAGGATTTGATAAGGAATTCTTTGTTTATTCAGCGAGAAAAAAAGGACATGATTATTATATCGAGGGTGACATTTTAGATTTTTATCCTTCTAAGAATCTTTTTGGAAAAGATGTTTATAGATGCACGATAGGTTTCTGGAATTTAAGTATCACCTTAATATCTATATCGGTATTAACAATCATTGCATCATTTGTTTTATAAGCACATAAAAAGAGTGAATTTCACTCTTTTTTATTTGTGACCATAATATATTTGCCATGTGATTCCAAACTTATCTTTAACTGATCCAAAAAGTGCACCCCAGAATACTTCCTGTAGTTCTTGAACAACTTCTCCATCTACTTTTAACTGATCAAATGCAGTTCTTAATTTATCTTCTGTTTCCAAATCTAGAACAAACTGAATAAAGTCACCTTGTTCTAGAGGATACTCGTCTAGATGATCATTGATGAAGAACTTAGATTCTCCTATCTTCAAAGTAGCGTGTCCTACTTTACCAGTGTGTTTTTCCATACCAGGTACATCTTCTAACATTGTAATTTCTTGTGCTATTTCAGCACTAAAAATATCTTTATAAAACTCTATTGCTTGTAATGCGTTTTTTACTGTGACAAAAGCTATTAATTCTCCCATTAAAAAACACCTCCTATATTAATAATAATATAAGTGGTGTTATCTATCAAAAGTTATGAACTACTATTTATCTTTTCCATAAGTTTTATTGCTCTATCCACCTCGGTAAATAACCCTACTATGAATGGTTTGTATTTCTTTTTTAGTTCTATCATTGTAAATGGAGTAAACCCATCAATAAAGACCTCTAAACTGTCTTGGTTTATAGATACCATTATGCTTGATGTAAGATGTGTTTCTGAGGTTACACCTAACTCAGTGATTATGTCTTTAATCATCCATTTAGCATCATCTGATATATCTACTGAATGGATATCAGTATTACCATTAATAATGGTATCAAATTCTACATTCATATCATTCTTTATTTTAATATATAATCCATTGTAGTACTCAAATTGAGAGAGATTCTCTCCTAAATCAAATTGGATACCATATTGTCCAATTGTTAACTCGGTTCCTTTGTATGTACCTTCTATCAAATTATTAAGCATTCCACTCTTAAAAGGATCATTTAACTTAAGACGTTTCGTAAGTGATGAATCACACTCTATAATCGAAGTATATTTAGTGTCTCCCATATACTCTTCAAAAGACTTTAGTTTAACTTCTGTGTATCGATTCTTGTGTTTCTCCTCATACATAACAACCGGAATAGTAACGATGATTACAAGTGTTAGAAACCCCATTACTATACTAACTTCAGCTGGAGCTTTAAAAGCAATCATACTAATTGTTATAATTAATAATACTGAAACTAAAATTGATAATTGAATTATTTTCTTTTTCATTCTCACACCTCCTCTAGAACAGTATACCATAAAAAAACACCTTCAAATGAAGGTGTTTTATTTAATTAGAAATTGTATTCTTCTAGAACAAATGGATTTTCGTCTTCAACAACTACTTCTTCCTTTTCTTCTGGTTCTTCTACTTTTGGTTTCTCATATGTGAATTTAGTATCTTTAAGGATACCTGTACCCGCAGGGATAAGTCCACCAATAATTACATTTTCTTTTAATCCTACTAGCTCATCAACTTTACCGTGTATTGCAGCATCTGTAAGTACTCTTGTTGTTTCCTGGAATGATGCAGCTGATAAGAATGATTCACTACGCAATGACGCTCTTGTAATACCTAGTAATACAGGACGTCCTTTTGCAGGGTTCAGTCTACCTTGTAATGCAACTTGGTTTGCTTCTTTGAACTCTCTGATTGATACTTGTTGTCCTGGAAGTAGTAATGTGTCTCCTTCAAGTACAATGTTTATTTTCTTCATCATTTGGTGAATGATGATTTCAATATGCTTATCTGAGATTTCGATACCTTGTGCACGGTATACTTTTTGAACTTCTTTTAGGATGTATTGTTGTGTTGTTTCAGCATCAGTAGCTTTTAGTAATTGTTTTGGATCAATTGATCCATCAGTGATTTTTTGTCCAGAGAACACGTCTTCACCTTCAACTACTAATAATGTTACTCCACTATTTGTTTCATATACATGTTCTTCGAATCCGTTCTCAACAGTTACTTTGTAACGTTCTTCAACTTGTTCTATTTCACTGATTGTACCATTGATTTCACTAATAATAGCTTTACCTTTTGGTGTACGTGCTTCGAATAACTCTTGGATACGTGGTAACCCTTGCGTGATATCTGCTCCGGCAACCCCACCTGTATGGAATGTACGCATTGTTAACTGAGTTCCAGGCTCACCAATTGATTGGGCAGCGATGATACCAACGCTTTCTCCAACTTCAACTTCGTCTCCTGTAGATAAGTTTTGTCCGTAACATTTTTTACAGATTCCTGATTGGCTATCACATGTGAATATGCTTCTAATACGCATTTCTGTGATACCAGCATCAACAATTGTTTTTGCAACTTCGTCAGTGATATACCCATTTTTAGTAATTAGGATTTCTCCAGTTACTGGATGAGCTAATTCTTCTTGACTATAACGTCCGATTAAACGGTCGATAAATGGTACGATTTCTTTACCATCTGATAAATGTGTAATTGCGCTAACTGTAGTATATTTATTTGTACCACAATCGTCTTCAGTAATTACTAATTCTTGAGATACATCTACTAGACGTCTCGTTAAGTAACCTGAATCGGCTGTTTTTAAGGCTGTATCGGTAGAACCTTTACGTGCCCCATGAGTAGAAATAAAGAACTCTGACATTGTAAGACCTTCAATGAATGAAGATTTTACAGGTAATTCGATTGTAGATTTGATTCCAGCTTTGATGTTATAAGCTTTATTTAATCCTTCACGTTTTGTGTTGGCCATTGATCCACGGATACCAGCTAACTGCGTAAAGTTTGATGCGTTACCACGAGCACCAGAGTCTGACATCATGAAGATGTGGTTATCTGATAGAAGTTCTTTCATTAATCCTTTTTGGATTCTTGTTTTTACTTCTGCCCATTCTTTGATAACTAATTTATAACGCTCGTAGTCTGTTAGAAGTCCCATACTGTATAGTACGTGTAATTCATCTACGATAGCTTGAGTTGCATCTACTTCGTCTTTTTTACCAGAGTAAACTTTTACATCACTTGCAGAAACTGTGATTCCAGCGATTGTTGAATACTCGAATCCTAAGTTCTTAAGTTTATCTAACATTTTTGATGTTTCATTGATTTTGAAGACAATGAATACTTCAGAGATAATGTTTGATAAGAATCCTTTTTTGAATGGAGGAACTTTGTCCATATTCTTGATGTGATTTCTAATATCTGTACCTTTTGGTACGAAATATTTACTTGGAGTAATGTAACGTTCTATTCCAGTTTCAGGATCTTTTTGTTTTTGTAAGTTTGTAAGAGTTGGTTCATTTAAGTAAGCAAATGTTCTTGGTAAGATTTGGTTAAATGTTAATTTTCCATAAGTAGTAACTAAGTAACCTTCTCTTTGTTCTTGAGTTAATGGTGCATTCCCAAGTGCTGTAGCTTTGATAGCGATTCTAGTATGTAATGTAATAAGGTTGTTTTCGTAAGCAATAGTTGCTTCATCATAATCACCAAATACTTTACCTTCACCTTTTTCCCCTGGGTTTTCCATTGTTAAGTAATAGTTACCTAATACCATATCCTGTGAAGGAGTAACGATTGGTTTACCATCTTTAGGGTTCAAGATGTTGTTAGATGCTAACATAAGTACACGTGCTTCAGCTTGAGCTTCTTCACTTAGTGGAACATGAACAGCCATTTGGTCACCATCAAAATCGGCGTTAAATGCTGTTGTTACTAGTGGATGAAGTCTAATTGCTTTCCCTTCAACAAGAACAGGTTCAAATGCTTGAATCCCTAATCTATGTAAGGTAGGTGCACGGTTTAATAATACAGGATGCTCTCTAATAACTTCTTCTAATACTCCCCATATGCGATCATCAGTTTGAAGTTCAATCATACGTTTTGAACTTCTAATGTTATTAGCGATATCTCTTTCAATTAATTCTTTGATAACGAAAGGCTTGAATAAAGTAATAGCCATTTCTTTAGGTAATCCACATTGGTACATTTCTAATGTCGGTCCTACTACGATAACTGAACGTCCTGAATAATCAACACGTTTTCCTAGTAAGTTTTGACGGAAACGACCTTGCTTCCCACGTAATAAATCACTTAGTGATTTCAGTGGTCTGTTTTTCTCAACTACTACTTTTCTTCCGCGTTTAGAGTTATCGATTAATGCATCAACAGCCTCTTGTAACATACGTTTTTCATTTTTAGTAATTAAGTGTGGAGCATTTTGTTCAAACTGTCTTTTCAGACGGTTGTTTCTGTTTAAGATACGTCTGTATAAATCATTTAAATCGGTAGTTGCGAAACGTCCACCATCTAATTGAACCATTGGACGTAATTCCGGTGGAATTACTGGAAGTACATCAAGTACCATCCATTCTGGTTTATTATCTGAATTTGCGAATGCTTCTACTACTGCCAAACGTTTAATAATTTTTTGACGTTTTTGTTTTGATGCGTTTGCTAAATCTTTTCTTAGAATCATTGATTCTTTTTTAAGATCAAGTTTTCTTAATAAAACTTTAACAGCTTCTGCACCTGATAATGCTCTAAAGCGAGAACCATATTCCATGTATCTCTTAGAATATTCTGCTTCACTTAAGATTTGCATATATTGAAGATCTGTATCTCCAGCTTCGATAACGATGTATGAAGCTAAGTATACAACTTCTTCTAAGTCTTTTGCCTTAATATCTAGTAATGTCGCTAAACGAGATGGTGAGTTTCTTAAATACCATGTATGTACAACCGGAGCAGCTAGCTCGATATGTGCCATACGTTCACGTCTTACTTTAGACTCTGTAATTTCTACTCCACATACTGGACATTTTTTTCCAGATTGTGAACTTCTTTTTGATTTGTTGTTACAAGAACACTGGTAATCTTTTTGTGGTCCAAAGATTACTTCACAGAATAGCCCGTCTTTTTCAGGTTTTAAAGTACGGTAATTGATTGTTTCGTGCTTTTTAACTTCACCAAACGACCAACCTCTGATCTCCTCTGGAGATGCCAATCTGATTTTTAAGTGTGAAAATTTTTGACTCATAAAATCACCCTACTTTCTTAAGACTCGAATCCGTATTTTGAGATATAATCTTCAGATTCTTCGTTAACTAAACTTTTATTTGCTTCATTAACACCAGTTTTTTTGTTGATTAATTCAACGTAGATACCTAGTGATTGTAATTCTCTTGTTAATACTCTGAATGATTCAGGTAAACTTGGTTCTGGAATTGATTTTCCGTCTACGATTGCGCGGAATACTTTGTTACGTCCGATAATATCATCTGACTTAACTGTAAGCATTTCTTGTAATGCGTATGCAGCACCATATGCTTCTAATGCCCAAACTTCCATCTCTCCGAAACGTTGTCCACCATTTTGTGCTTTACCACCCATTGGTTGTTGCGTTACTAATGTATACGGTCCAACACTACGAGCATGTAATTTATCATCAACCATGTGGTCTAGTTTGATCATGTACATAACACCTACTGAGATGTCATTATCATAAGGTCTACCAGTTTGTCCACTTACTAACTTGAATTTACCTGTAGGCTTCATTCCAGCTTCAGCAATGATTTCTTCTAAATCATGATTTTTTACTCCGTCAAATACTGGAGTGGCAACATGAACACCTAATCTTTTAGCAGCCATACCTAAGTGAATCTCAAGTACTTGCCCAATGTTCATACGTGATGGTACTCCAAGTGGATTTAACATAATATCTACTGGTGTTCCATCTTCCATAAATGGCATATCTTCGACAGGTAATATTTTAGAGATAACCCCTTTATTACCATGACGTCCCGCCATTTTATCTCCTTCATTGATCTTACGTTTTTGTACAATGTATACTCTAACAACTTCGTTTACACCAGGACCTAATTCATCCTTATTGTCTCTACTAAAGTGTTTAACTGATTGTACGATACCTCCACCACCGTGAGGAACACGAAGTGATGTATCTCTAACTTCACGTGATTTTTCACCGAAGATAGCTAATAATAACTTATCTTCTGGAGTTGGTTCTGTGTGACCTTTAGGAGTAACTTTACCTACAAGAATGTCTCCTTCAAATACTTCTGCACCAGGAATAATGATTCCTTTGTCATCTAAGTATTTACGTCCTTCATCTCCAACATTTGGAATTTCACGAGTTATTTCTTCTTTACCTAATTTAGTATCACGAGCTTCAATTTCAAATTTCTCAATATGAATTGATGTATAAACGTCTTCTTTAACTAAACGCTCACTCATGATGATAGCATCCTCATAGTTGTAACCATTCCATGTCATGAATGCTACTACTACGTTTCTACCAAGTGCTAATTCACCTTCATCCATTGAAGGTCCATCAGTGATTGTATCACTTGCATTAATATGATCTCCAATTGCTACAATTGGTCTCATATTAAGTAATGTTCCTTGGTTTGAACGTTGGAATTTAGATAAGAAATATTCATCTAGAACACCGTCTTCACGGCGAATTTTTATAACATTACCATCTACGAATTCTACAACACCAGCATTTTCAGCTACGATACAAGATCCACTATCATGAGCGGCTTTGTATTCAATACCTGTTCCTACAAATGGTGCTTCAGGAATTAATAGGGGGATTGCTTGACGCTGCATGTTTGCACCCATTAAGGCACGGTTTGCATCATCATGTTCTAAGAATGGTACACATGCTGTACTAATTGAAACGATCTGTTTAGGAGATACGTCCATTAGTTCGATAGTATCACGTGGGAACATTTTTGTTTCCCCTTGTAATCTACAAACAACTTGATCATGTACAAATTCCATATCATCATTTACCACCGCATTACCTTGGGCGATAACATATTTTTCTTCTTCGTCTGCACTTAAGAATACAAACTCATCAGACACTACAGATTTACCATCTTTTTGTACAACTTGTAAGTATGGTGTTTCCATAAATCCGTATTTATTAACACTAACATAAGATGCTAAACTGTTAATTAACCCAATGTTTTGACCCTCAGGTGTTTCAATTGGGCAGATACGTCCATAGTGACTATAGTGAACATCACGAACCTCAAATCCAGCACGGTCTCTTGTAAGACCTCCGGGTCCAAGGGCAGAAATACGACGTTTGTGCGTTAACTCATCTAATGGGTTTGTTTGCGCCATGAACTGAGATAACTGAGAACTACCGAAGAATTCTTTTAATGAAGAAGTTAATGGACGAATGTTTATTAAGTTCTGAGGAGTAATCTCATCAGGTTCTTTTGTAGACATTCTATCTTTAACGTTTTTCTCCATTTTTGTTAAACCAATTCTAAATTGGTTTTTCAATAATTCACCGATTAAACGTAAACGTCTGTTTCCTAAGTGATCAATGTCGTCTAATCCACCAACACCGTTAAATAAATTCAAGTAATATGAAATACTTGCGATGATGTCAGAAGGAACGATATGTACTCTATCTTCATAGTTACTGTTACCAATAACTTTTACTTTTACTAATTCTTCTTGATCTGTTTTGTTTAATACTTCTAATACTTCAATCTCAGCTAATGGAACAAAGATGTTTTCATTTGCAAAGACTTCTTCGTAACCTGCTTTTAATTCTTTGGCATAATTCTTACCAAATTCTTCAGTTAGAAGTTTTTCTGTTTTAGAAATAGATTTTAAGTATGCTTTGTAATAAGTTTTCCACTCTTTGTAATCTTGATTACGAATCATGTCTAATAAGTCTTCATCTGAGATGTGTTCGAATAATTTTACATCATTCACTTCAGCATCTCTAAAGATTGAAACTTGATCATCAAAAGAATACTCTAATTCATATGCTCCAACACCTGGAACAGTATGTCTAAATAAATGACGGTAATCATTTAATTTTTTGATAACTGGGTTTGTTAAAACTGTTTCAGCTTCAACAATAACTTCACCAGTTTCATGATCGATTAAATCATAAGCCAATAACTTATTATGTACTCTAGCAAGAACGTCTAATTTCTTGTTGATTTTGTAACGTCCAACTTCAGCTAAGTCATATCTCTTCTCATCAAATAGTCTTGACATTAAGAATGATTTCGCCCCATCTTCAGTCGCAGTCTCACCTTGACGTAATTTTGAATACACTTCTTTAATCGCTTCGGCAGGAGATTTAGTAATATCCTTTTCGAATGTTAAATCCATGAAATCAGATTGTCCGTATGTTTTGATAATTTCTTCGTTACTAGAAAAACCTAACGCTCTTAAAAGAGTCGTCAGAGGAATTTTTTTCGAACGATCGAGTTTAACAAACAATACATCTTTACTACCCATTTCATATTCTAGCCAAGCACCACGTGTTGGGATTACTTGTCCTAAATATTTAGAACGTAAAGTTTTTTTATCGATGTCTTCACTAAAGAATACACCGGCACTTCTTACGATTTGCGATACGATAACACGTTCACTACCGTTGATGATAAATGAACCGTTTGGTGACATAATTGGAAAATCTCCCATGAAGATTTTCTGTTGCTTAATCTCACCAGTATCTTTGTTTACTAGCTTTACATTTACGCGTAAAGGTTTTGAGTATGTAACATCTTTGATTTTAGAATCAGCAATGCTATACTTCTCTTCACCGAACTCGTAATCTTCGAACCATAGTTCGATATTTTCTGTAAAGTTTTGAATTGGAGAAATGTCTCTAAACAATTCTATCAATCCTCTGTTAACGAACCATTGAAATGATTCAGTTTGAACTTTAATTAGATCAGGTAGTTCGATATTTGACTTAACTTTTGAATAGTTACGTCTTTCTCTAACCTTACCGTATTTTACTAAGTTATAACTCACAAAATTCACCCCATTTATATTAATGAAAAAGTTGTGTAAACGCAAAAAAGCGCGCGTTTTGGCAATTTAATATAATATCATATAATCGTCAAATAGTCAATTGATTTCTGCATTTGTACACATGAAACCCTTTTTTTCTACCAACTAGCTCTACAACACCATAAATTGTGTCCAATTTCCTAAATGCACTTTCTGCACCATGCTTTTTGTTGACCACAACATAAAAATCCCCGTTTTTTTTCAGATGTTTCTTAGAATCTTCGAAAAAACGATATACTATTTCCTTCCCTGCACGTATTGGAGGATTGGTAACAATTAAATCATACGATTTAGTTACACTGTTAAGTCCATCACTCTCAAAAACGTTTCCCTTGACGTTATTCAAGTCCAAATTACTCTTCGCAAGAGTAATTGCTCTTTGGTTAACATCAACCAGATCTACTTCTATGTCATATGCTTTTTGTAAGTACGTACCGACAACACCATATCCACACCCTAAATCAAGTGCGGTTTTATGATGGTCTTCTACATCTAAAAAATTAAGTAGAACTTCTGTACCACGATCAAAGGAACCTTTACTAAATACACCATCATCCGTATTGAATTTTAATGGTGTATTTTTAATGCTAAAAGCAATCACTTTAGGATTGCTTTTTAAAGATTCATCGTTTGTAAAGTAATGGTTCATTAGACCATCTCCTACTTATTTGATAGATTCTGTGAAAAGTCAAAAACCTGAGTTCGCACTCAGGTTGATGTTTTTGTGTAATTAAGCTACAGAAACAACTGCTCCTGCTTCTTCTAATTTAGCTTTAATTTCTTCAGCTTCTTCAGGAGAAATTCCTTCTTTAACTGCAGTTGGTGAAGCATCTACTACTGCTTTTGCTTCTTTTAAACCTAAACCAGTTAATTCTCTAACTACTTTGATTACTGCGATTTTTTTAGCCCCTGGGCTTTCTAATGTAACTGTAACTTCTGTTGGTCCTGCTGCTTCTGCTGCTGCACCTGGAGCTGCTACTGCTACTGCACTTGGGTCTACACCGAATTCTTCTTTCATTAAATCAACTAATTCTTTTAATTCTAATAAAGTTTTTTCTTTTAAACTTTCGATAATTTCTACGTTTGTTAATGCCATGATTGTTTCCTCCTAATTATTCTTCTGAGTTTCCTTCTTCAACAGGAGACCCTTCTTCTAAATTTTTAGCATGTAAGTCTAATGCGATTGCAACTTCCTTGATTGGTTGCATTAATCCAGCAGCGATCATTGTTAACAATGTATCTCTTGATGGGATAGTCGCGATTGTTTGAATCCTTTCATTGTTCATGTATTCACCATCAACAACACCAACTTTAAGTTCTAAAGCTTGGTTTTCTCTAGCGAAATCGTAAACAATTTTAGCTGCAGCTACACTATCATTATCACCGAATGCTACTGCATTAGGTCCTGTTAGTGCTTCTGTTAACTCACTGAATCCAGCTGCTTCAGCAGCTCTTCTAGTAATGTTGTTTTTGATAACTTTCATTTCACATCCAGCATCAAAAAGTTCTCTTCTTAACTTAGTAACTTGCTCAACTGTTAGTCCTGCATAATCTAAGATTACGAAACTATCAGAATTTGCCATTCTCTCAGTTAATACTTCAACTTCAACTTGTTTTTTAGCGATTGCTTTTTCAGACATTTTTCCACCTCCAAAAATGTGTTTTTGTCCAAATAAAAACCCCTTATGTCATGACAAAAGAGGATTTAATATATTTATATTTAATCTTCCAATCTCGTAAGGTTATTAAGCATCGAGTGCACCTTAGTCTTCGACAAAAAAGTTTCTATTTAATTGTACGGTTAATAATAACCTATAATATCGAAACTGTCAATTAGATAGTTTCGATATCAATCTTAATTCCAGGTCCCATTGTAGATGCTATTGCAGTATTCTGCACATAGTTACCTTTAACGGTAGATGGTCTAAGTTTTACTAATACATCAAAGATTGTTTTCATGTTCTCTACTAATTTAGCAGTATCGAATGATACTTTACCAATTGTAACGTGAACGTTTCCAACTTTGTCTACTCTGTATTCAACTTTACCAGCTTTAATTTCATTTACTGCTTTTGTAACATCCATTGTAACTGTTCCAGTTTTAGGATTAGGCATTAAACCTCTAGGTCCTAATACTCTTCCCAGTCTACCGATTTTAGCCATCATATCTGGTGTAGCAACTACACTGTCAAATCCTAACCAACCGTCTTGGATCTTTTTAACCATATCGTCATCGCCGATAAAGTCTGCTCCTGCAGCTAATGCTTCTTTTGCTTTTTCACCTTGTGCAAACACTAATACTGATTTTGATTTCCCAGTACCATGTGGTAACACTAAAGCTCCTCTTATGTTTTGCTCAGCTTTTCGAGGATCTACGTTTAGGCGAATAGCAAATTCAACTGACGCATCAAATTTCTCAAATGAAACTTTTTTTAATAAATCTACAGCTTCGGCTGCTTCATACGCTTTGGTAGAATCAACTTGTTTAACTGCAGCTAAGAATTTTTTTCCTTTTGCCATTGTCATTTACCTCCTAAATGTGGTCTAACGGAATCTCCTCCCACAATTAGTTCATTATACATTTATATATATAACAACTAAATTGTTAGTCTTCGATTACGATACCCATGTTTCTTGCAGATCCTGCGATAATGTTCATTGCTGCTTCAACGTCATTTGCGTTTAAGTCAGGCATTTTTTGTTCTGCAATTTCTTTTAATTGTGCTTTTGTGATTGTTCCTACTTTTTCTACTAAACTATTTCCTGCACCTTTTGGTACTCCAGCTGCTTTCTTTAATAAGTCGCTTGCTGGTGGAGTTTTAGTAATGAATGTAAAACTTCTGTCATCATATACATTGATTACTACTGGGATTACAGATCCCATTTTATCTTTAGTCGCATCGTTGAATTTTGTACAAAATTCTTGGATGTTAACTCCTGCTTGTCCTAATGCTGGTCCAACTGGTGGAGCCGGGTTAGCACGTCCTGCTTGAATTTGAAGTTTAACTTGAGTCTTAATTGCTTTAGCCACGATAGACACCTCCTCTTTTTTCGTGATGTGGTAATCAGATTTGCATCCTCCCACTCAATAAAAATAGCATGGCATAAACCATGCCACGCTATTATACTATATTAGTATAAACCTTGTCAAGTAAATATTCTTTACAACTTCTCTACGTCTTCGAACCCTAATTCAACTGGAGTTTGACGACCAAACATGTCTACAAGAACTGTTACTTGGCTATGATCTTCATCGATATTATCAATCGCACCGATTTGTCCGTTAAATGGACCTGATTTAACTTTAACTTTTTGTCCAACTTCGATATCAAGTTTTGGAATTTCAACTAATCCAGCTTCTTTCAAAATTGGTAAAATTTCTTCTGGTGGTACTGGTACAGGTTTTGTTCCTCCACCACTTGATCCTAAGAATCCTGTAACACCAGGAGTGTTACGAACAACGAACCATGAATCATCCGTTACTTCCATTTCAATGAAAACATAACCTGGATAAATTTTAACTAACTTCTCTTTGATAGTTCCATCAGCTTTTTTCTCTTGAGTTATTTTTTCTGGAATCATAACTTGGAAAATTCTGTCTTCCATTTGCATAGATTCAATACGACGCTCTAAATTTAGTTTTACCGAGTTTTCATATCCTGAATATGTTTGACAAACATACCATCTTCTACCGTCCATTATTACCCTCTAATCCAAGAAAAGAATGGTATTAATGCTAATTCATACAGAATGAACATTCCGATTAAGAAGAAAATAAATCCGTATACTCTAGCTGAATGGTTTTGAATCATTTTACCATTTGGCCAAGATACTTTTTTCATTTCTACTAAACTCGGTTTTACGAATGGCCAAACTGCCATTCCTAATGATACAACTCCAACTACGATAATGAACCATGAGAAGATTAAGATTTTAGTATCTGTACCAAAAATCCATGCGCTCCACCATGATGTTCTATTTGTTATAATTAACCATCCAGTAGTAGGTTCTTTAACTCCTTGTATGATGTAAACACCAAATACAATTACGATAACACCTAAAATTCCCATTAATAATCTTTCTGCTGGGTAGTCTTTTCTAATCACGTCTAATATATTGCTTCTTTTTTTGTCTGTCTTCGCCATTATGATCTCTCCTATTTGCTCTGTTTGTGGTTTGTATGTTTTCCACAACGTTTACAGTATTTTTTCATTTCTAATCGAACTTTATTATCCTTATTTTTATATGTGCTGTAATTCCTTGATAAACATACTTCACATATCAATATAACTTTTTCTCTCATTTTTATCACTCTCTCGCAAATATATAATTTAGCAAAATATCGTTTCTTTGTCAAGTTTTTACTTGAAATGAGCCTTTATTTTTGCTTTGGCTCGGTACAATGAATTGTAGATTACCTTGTCCCCTAAGCCGTGCTGAGTATTTATATATTCGATACTATAATTCTCAAGTTCTCTTAAAGTATATACTAAAATCTCAGTTTTTGTAAGAATTTTCTTCAATTCTTTCAAATACAAATTGAAGTAAACTGAGTTTTCACCTTTATCATGGTTTGACTCATATAAAAACTCTACATTTTTATTAAAAATTTCATATCTTCTGACCTTTTTATTTATAATGCTGATAAGCTTTCTTTCTAAGTTCATTTCAAAATATCTAGTGAATGTTTTTCCAAATTTATCATTGTATTTCATTAGTGATTTATGGAGTAACATTAGACCTTCTTGAAACATATCATCTCGTTCATAATTCAGGTTGAATAAATCAATTTTTTTATAAATCATTGGTGTGTATTTCTCAAACAATAATGTTAAGGCTTCATCGTTGCCCTGACGGCTTAAATTGATGATTTCAAAGTCATTATGTTTAAGATACATTATCTCACCCTTTTCTTCTAAATACTTCGTATATCACAAGTGCTGCTGATACACTTGCATTTAAACTGTTGACATGACCTACCATAGGAATGTTAACTACATAATCACAGTTCTCTTTTACTAATCTACTAATACCCTTACCTTCACTACCAATTACGATAACTAGGTTTGTGTCGACATTGATATCATGTATCGTTTGCTTCGTATCTATATCTGTACCAACAACCCAAAAATCTTGTTTCTTTAGCTTCTTGATTGTTTGCGTTAGATTTGTTACCTCAACTACATCTACATGTTCTATTGCACCAGTTGAAACTTTTGCAACTGTTGCATTTAATTTTACACTTCTATTTTTAGGTACAATTATTGCATCAATACCAAAAGCATCACAACTACGAAGGATTGCTCCTAAATTGTGAGGATCTTCTAAACCATCAAGCATAATAAAGACTTTATTTTCTTTTTCTTTATTCACTACTTGATCTAATGTTTTATACTTATAATCATCGACTTTAGCTCCCACTCCTTGATTGTTCGGTGGAAGGATTTGTTTCACGTCTTGTTTTTGTAATTCTACTACTTTTATATTTTGCTTTTCTGCTATTTCTAAAAGTTCTTGATTCGTACCTGATAGGACATATAATTCGTGGACTTTACGACCTACTTTTATTGCTTCAGATACTGTGTTTTTACCAGCTATTATGATTGCCAATTTCATCACATCCTTTTGTCTTAATTATTCTAACACAGAATATTTTTATTATCTAATTTTTTATGTTGAAAAAATTGGTATGTAGTATAAACTATATATGAGGTGGTTTGATGAATTCAAAAACTGCAAAAGAATTGCTGAATGCAAATATAACAAAAACTATGGGTTGTACTGATATTGGAGTTGTAGGATACATTGCATCTTTAGGTGCATATGCTCTTAAAGATTCTAAGATTAGAAACGTTGAATTAGTGATGAGTGAAGAGCTATATAAAAATAGTGTAAATGTCGGTGTTCCAGGACTTAAAAAGAGCGGATTAGATAAAGCTCTGGCTCTTGGAATTTTATTGAAAAAACCAGATAAGAAATTAGCTGTTTTTGAAAGTGTTACTAACGATGATATTGATAAGATTGAGGAATTGCTTAGTGATATTGATGTGTCAATTTCACATAAGAAATTTGATGATACTGTACTCTACGAGGAGTTAACAATCACATCTTGTAAAGGTGATACAGTGAATATAGTAATTAAGGATTTTTATGATAATGTAGTTTCGGTAAAACGTAATGGTGAAGCTCTTGAAGACTTGCAAAAGGATCAATTGATTCAAGGGATTCAGAAGTATAAAATCAGTAGTTATGATGAGATATTAGACTATGTCGAAGCTGGAAATTATGAAGGTCTAGAAGGATTGTTTGAAATCGCCAACTTCCAATATGAGAACGCAAGAACTGAGATAAAAAATGAAGGTGGAGACTTCTTGATTGAAGACTTAAAAGAGTCCCAAAAAGAATGTCTATATGATCTATCTAATTTCTTACGTAAACACATTACTGTACCTAGTAGAAAAAGAATGGTCGGAGATATCTATACTGTGTATGGTGTTGCTGGATCTGGTAACTTAGGAATAGGTACATTGGTTACTCCGAAGTTTTTAGCTCAGGCATTTAATCTAAATGATTTTGAAACAAAAAGACTTGTTGTATTATCGTTCTTAACAAGTGTTTATGTAAAACAAGAAATGAGTGTTGTAACTGTACTTTGCGGAACTGGACATGCAACTGGATGTAGTAGTGCTGCTGTAACTGCGTTTTTAAAAGGTGGTAGTAGACAGCATATTAAAGAGGCAATCAATACTTACCTAGCAACGTCAATGGGATTCATTTGTGATGGTGCAAAATTATCATGTGTCCACAAGGTTTCATTTGCTTCAATGAATGGAATGATTTCTGGTAAAATGGCAGTGGATAATGATGCGGTTTGTGATGGTACTGGTCTCAATAAATTAGATGTCGATCAAACCATTAAAAACTTAGGAAAACTGAATAATGAAATTATGAACTCTGCAAACAAAGGAATTATAGAATTGATATAAAAAAACTCGAGAAATTCTCGAGTTTTTATTTTACTATTTTTTTCATCAATTCAGACAGTCTATCTGTCTTTTTTTCTAGGTATAGATATCCGATTAATGCTTCAAAGCCAGTTGCTTGTCTGTATTCAGATATCGATGCGTTTTTTGCTTTTCTATCTGATTGAGCATTTCTTCCTCTTCTAAACATAGACTCTTCTTTTTCAGTAAGAAATTCTCTAATTATTTCCATTGCTTTGTTTTGTCCAACTGCAGATGTGTATTTGATTGCTTCTTTGTGAAGGTTATCTACTTTTTGATATCCTTTATTAATCAAAGCTTCTCGTACAATAACTTCATAAACAGCATCTCCGATATAAGCAAGTGTTGTTCCACTTAGAAGACTCATTAGATTATTCCTTTGTCTTGGAGAATATCTCTATATTTATCGGCACTTGCAAAGTCTTTTTCTTGTCTTGCTGATACCCATAGTTTATATGTTTCTTTTACATCTTTTGGCATTGGTTTCGCTTCTATTTTCAATCCCAGTACTTCAAAGAAATCATGGAATAATTTAAGTGCACTCAATAATATAGTAGGTTCTGTTTTTCCTCTAACAAGCTGATTCGCTTTTTTTACTAGATTCTGTAATTCCGTAATAGCATTTGGAGTATTAAAATCATTATCCATTGCTTGTAAGAATGATTTGTATATAGATAGTAAATCAGGATCTATTTTCGCAGTTCCTTCTAACATATCTTCTAAATCAAGTTTCAAGAATAACTGTTTATATACTCTAATAATTTTGTCCCACTCTTTTACATATACGTCTAATGACTCATCTGAGAAATTTATTGGTGAACGATATTGTGTTGATAAAGTGAATAATCTAAAGGCATTTGTGTCAATCGTTAAATCTTTAACTAAAATCGACTCTCCTTCGCTTTTGCTCATCTTACTACCCTTTATGTTCAATAATCCGTTGTGCATCCAATAACGTGCTATTTTATGCCCATTTAACACTTCACTTTGAGCAATCTCATTCTCGTGATGTGGAAACATCAATCCTGAACCTCCACCGTGAATATCTATTTCTTCTTTAAAGATATCGTCAATCATTGCCACACACTCAGTATGCCAACCAGGACGACCTGTTCCAAATGGACTTTCAAACTGGATTCCAACTTCTGTTTTCTTCCAAAGTGTGAAATCTAATGGGTTTTCTTTTTTGTGATTTACTTCTACTCTTGATCCGCTAATTAGATCATCAACATTTCTATTTGATAATACACCATAATCTTTAACATATCTAACTCTAAAATATACATCTCCATCGACTTTATATGCATAATCTTTTTCGATTAACATTTGGATGTAATTTATAATTTTATCCATGTATTCAGTTACTTTTGGTTTGATATAGTTGGTACTTGAATGTACACGTTCAACATCTTCTAAAAACGCTGTGATAAACTTCTCACTTACTTCTATTTCTTTTTGCTCTAATTCGATTGCTTTTGTAATTATTTTATCATCAACGTCAGTGAAGTTTGACGCAAATTTTACTTCATAATCTTTATGTTCAAAATACCTTCTTACAGTATCAAAAAAGATAACAGGACGTGCATTTCCTATATGAATATAATTGTATACTGTGGGACCACAGATATACATATTTACTTTACCTTTATGTCTTGGTACAAACTCTTCTAGTTTATTTGATAATGTGTTAAATATCTTCATATGATTCACTTCCTTAAAAATAATCTATATCATACTCTATTATAAGTAATAACGATTGTAAAGTAAAACAAAAAAAAGCAGGAGAATTTCTCCTGCTTGAGTTTGTCAATTGTTATAGTTTTACGATGTTTGCAGCTTGAGGACCTCTGTCTCCCTCAACTACATCAAATTCTACTTCTTGACCTTCATCTAATGATTTGAATCCTTCACCTGTGATAGCTGAGAAATGAACAAAAATGTCAAGTCCCTCTTCGTTAGTTACAAACCCAAAACCTTTTTCTGCATTAAACCATTTTACTTTTCCTGTCATTGTGAATCTCCTTTTCTTTCTTTTCGTTAGGTGTATTTTATCAAATAATCAACATTAAGGCAAATGTATTTTTACCGCTTTGCTACTAAATGGAATACGTTTTAGTAAAATGTAATAAGTGTTAGAAAGTATATAGATAATAAGGGTGAGCCTAACAATCGCTAAACCAAGCCAAATACTGAAATATGTCATTATTCGCAAACGAAACAATATTAGTTCGTAAACCGACTTAAAAAAATATAATTTTTCTAAACTAAAATGTCACAAATATGACAAAAATAAAAAAATAAGCTGAATTTTCAGCTTATTAAATCAATGAATTTAATCTTTCAATTACGATTTCTTTACCTAAAAGTGATAATACTTGAGGTAAATCTGGTCCGTGCATTGAAGCAGTAGTTGCAATTCTTAATGGCATAAATAACATTTTACCTTTTGAACCTGCTTCTTTTCCAGTTTGTTTAATTAGTGGTTTAATATCTGATGCGCTAAACTCCTCTAAATCTTGAAGTAAGTTTCTGAATACTGTTAAAGTTTCGCTTACTCCTTCTTGATTTAAGAAGTCTGATGCTTCTTCATCTAGTTTGAATTCTACTTCTAAGAACTCATTATATAGATCTATGATTTCAGCTCCAAAACTCATTCTGTCTTTGAATACAGTAATTAAACTATTAACCCAAGCTTCTGGTTTTCCTTGAACGATATCATTTTCTACTAAATGTGGCATACAAATTTCTTTTAAGTCTTCAATTGATAAATTCTTAATATAATGTGAGTTTACCCACGCTAGTTTTTTAACATCGAATGTAGCAGGACTTTTGTTGATTCTAGCCATTGTGAATTTAGAAGTTAATTCTTCTAAAGTGAAGATTTCTTCGTTGTCTTCTGGAGACCAACCAAGTAGTGCAATATAGTTAACAATCGCTTCTGGTAAAAATCCTTTTTGTACGAAGTCTGAGAAGTATGCATCTCCTTCACGTTTTGATAATTTCTTTCCACCTTCTTTTACTACTAAAGGTAGATGAACATATGTTGGTTCTTCCCAACCTAGTGCTTTATATAATAATGTATATTTAGGAGTTGAAGTTAAATACTCATTCCCTCTTACTACATGTGTGATATTCATTAAATGATCATCAATTACGTTGGCGAAATTGTATGTTGGATATTCATCACTTTTTAATATGATTTGATCTTCAATTTCTTTGTTGTCGATTGTGATTGTACCAAATACTTTACAAGTAAATGAATTAGACGGACCAGCAGCGGGTATTACAACCGCCACCGATATAGATGCGGGAGCGAATAAAGTTAAATCAACGGCAGTCCCCACTGCGAATGATGAATTAACAAATAAATTATATGTGGATGGCGAAGTAAGCAATAA
>NZ_CEXEES010000026.1:0-22833 GCF_982632705.1 Candidatus Izemoplasma sp.
TGCCTTACAAGCAAGGGGTCACTGGTTCGAGCCCAGTATTCTCCACCATTTGAACACGTTACCGAGAATTTATAAGTATTCTTATACTTTATATGGATTCTCGGTTTTTGTATGCAAAAAATAGTCTTGTTAGTTTTGTTGTTAATCGTGTTATACTCACATAGAGTATAAAGAGTTAAATTAAAAGTATAGACGGAGATGATTGTATGAATATGAAGATTGGAATTATCGGAGTAGGAAATATGGCTACAGCTATATTTGAGTCACTTGTTGAAAGTGAACATCAACATTCAAAATCAGTTTATTTGTATGATATTGACACGGATAAGACTTTAAAACTAAGTGAAGATTATGGTGTTAATGTAGCAAGCAGTATAACTGATATTGCTTCAAAGTGTGATGTGATAGTTTTAGCAGTTAGACCCCAAGACTTAGAAACTGTATTTGATGAGTTATCTAAAGTGTTAACTAATCATGTTTTATTCTCGGTTGCAGTTGGGATTACTTTGGACAAACTGGAGCTTTTAGCAAAAAAAGATGTTACGATTGTGAGAACTATGCCTAATATTGGTGCAATGATAGGAAGAAGCATAACATCATATTGTGTTAATAAGGATGTATCTGAGAATCAATTTAAGGTTATTGAAACTTTTCTGAACTCATTTGGTAAAGCAGTAGAGATTAATGAAGATAGTTTTGATGAATTTACAGCATTGTGTGGTTCAGCACCAGCATTTTACTTAGAGATAATGGATTCTATGATTAATTATGGTTTGACGAATAATTTTACATATGAGGATTCAATAAAGATGGTATCAGAAACAATGATAATGTCTGCAAAATTACTTCAAGAATCGGCATTGAAGCCAAAAGAACTGATAGGAAAGATTGCAACTCCAGGTGGTACTACTGAAGCTGGGTTAAATGTACTAAGAGACTACGATGTGTATAATATAATCTCAGAAACGTTGAAAGCAACTGCTAGAGAGTCTAAGAAAACTAAGTGATTCATTATTAAAGGGTGGCTTTTCCACCATGAGATTAATTTGTCTTATATAATGTAAAGCCAACACAAATGAAGTATTTGTGTTGGCTTTTTTGAGTTATAGTTAGTTTCAAGTGGATAGGTCCCAACAAAACAGAACATATTGATTAATTCTGTAGTGCACCATTATTGATAATAATTTTCCACTATATTATGATGTTTATATAGTTAACTTATCGCGAGGTAGAACATATGAGAAGAATAATGATATATTTGATGGTTACATTTGGGTTTTCATGGACTCTTTGGGGAATAGATTATCTTAGTCAAAAAGATTATATTCCTGAACCATTTGGTTTAGTTGGAAATCTAGCTATATTAGGTCCGCTTGTTGGATTTCTTTTTGTTAATAGAAATGATGGAAAAAATAATGTTTCGGAGATCAAGAATCTGTTTAAATCAAAGTCTAGGAAATGGATATACTGGTTTGCGCTAGTTTCTCCATTTGTTTTGAGCTTCATAGGGTATATATTGGTTGTTATACTGAACAATGAGGAGTTCATTTTAGGTTTATCAGTTCAAATGATCGTTCCTGTAGCGTTGATCATTTTAGTAGTTGGAGGCCCTATAGAAGAATTTGGTTGGAGGGGGATTTTACATCCTTCAATTAGAAAGAAGTATGGGGTATTGTTAACAACATTAATAATTGGATTGATTCATGGGTTGTGGCATATACCATTACATTTTTTAGAGGGAACTGTTCAAATCGAGATTCCTATCATTGAATTTACAATGATGACTGTTCTTATAACTTTTAGTTATTCATTTATATACGAGTATAGTAGTGGGTTTAAACCAATGTTAGTATTACACTGGTTCGCTAATTTATCTAGTGCATTATTTATGTATTGGACAACATCTGCTGGAAGGTATTATTTCTTCGGAATAGTTTTAGTATTCGATTTGGTTCTTTATTTTGGATTTCTACGGAGAAAAACTTCGACGTAAAAAAAAGGATGCAATATGCATCCTTTTTATATATATAAATCTCTTTTATTGTAGAAATAAAACAATCCAGTTATTGAAGAACCAACGATTATTATTGTCAGTATTATGTACTCAAGTGGGAATACCCCGTTTAACATGTTACCTACATTGAAGTATTGAAATGGTGTTACATACTTCATGAAATCAATCTTATCTGTAACTTGTGTTAACATGTTAATCATAAATGTAACAATCAGTATTGCTAATGTAATTGATCCTGATTTTTTATACTGTTTCAGAATGCTTGATAATACCAAGCCGATAGACATATAAATCATTTGGATTAAGAATACACCAATTGTAAGGTTCATTAGAAATGGTGCGAAGTTATCTGAAGGAGCAATTCTACCAAATGCCCAGAAACAAAATAGTAGTAACCCTATAGTCATCATAAGATTATAGAATATTGCCACAAGCAGCTTACTAAACAACACTTTTTTTCTTGTAACTGGTAAAGTAAAGATATACTCAGCTGTTTTATCTCGCTCTTCTTTTGATATAATTCCACTACCAATCATTGCTGCATAAATGCCAAGTGGTAAATATATGTAGAATGACATAAGGCTTAGATATCCTTCAGGTGTAAGTATATCAATATTGTCAACACCTAAAGCTCTGAAGAAAATTTCAAAGGTAGGGTTATTCATCATATCCGCTATCGCTTCATTCTCCGCAAAGACACTGTATTCGGTACTTGCTAAGAAAAATAATGTTCCTAATGAAATAAACCATATTAAGAATCCTTTAAGATTCGCTTTTATTTCTCTGTTAAATATATTCATTATAGACCCCCTACAATGAAGCGATATTTCGTCTTAGATAGAGGAAATAGCTTCCGAAGAATGATGTTAGTATAATTGTTATTGAGATAATTGTAGGTATCAAATCGTATGTACCATCAATCAAGATGAATCCTGGATCAAAATGATTATATGGAGATAGAACATCTAATGATTCAGATGATAACATTTTACCTAGTGATGCTAAGATAAACATACCAAATCCTAGTCCCATTGAGAAACTGATAACACTTGGTACTTTTTTTACTAACATTGATATAAACATTCCAACTGTTAAGAAGAATAATTGGAACAATACAATTGATGAAAGGTATACAATTATTTTGAACATTTCAGGGTTCTCTGAACCCTTAAATAAAGCAATTGCTAGTAAAGATGATACCCATATACCGACATTAGTAATTGTAAGACTAAGGAATGCTGCTGTAAATTTTGATGTATATATTGTTTTTCTTGATATTGGTTTTGTTAAAAGGAAATCCGCAGTTAATTCACGTTCCTCAACACTAAGGATATTGAATCCGTAGTTTGAAGCTTGAATTGCGATAGGGATTAATACAAATGACATAGTTAAAGAATAGTATCCCATTATTGTCATAATAGGGAGATCCTGATTAATACCAAACAATCTCATCATTTCAGGTGGAAATGCTGCGATCATCTCATTAAAAGGTTCTGGATCCGCTGCTACTGCAGGAAAGAATGCTAAGTACATGAACATAAAGAACATGATTGATGAAGTCCAAATTATAATAGACTTAACATATCCTTTCATCTCGAATTTAAATATATTCATATCATCACCTACTCGTAATAATGCATAAAGATTTCTTCTAGTGTTGGCTCTTCAACTAATATGTCAGTTAGTGTAAGTGGAGCTATTATTTTTACTATTTGGTTTACATCACCTTTGAAGAAGAAAGTAACTTTAGAATCTGTAGATTTTAACTCTGAAACACCTTCGATATTAAATTTACCACTATTTAAGCTGGTTCCTTTTATTGTGAATTTCTTGTAATTATCATCCTGCATCGCATGGATATCTTGGATTTTGATGATTTCACCATCTTTAATGATCGCTACACGATCACAAAGCTGTTGAACTTCACTTAATATATGTGAACTAAAAAGTACTGTTGCACCTTTTTTATTCTCCTCTGAAATAAGCTTGAAGAATTTTTGTTGCATTAAAGGATCTAGACCTGAAGTAGGTTCATCAAGGATTAGCAGTTTTGGTGAATGAAGCAAACCTTGAACAATACCTACCTTTTTCTTGTTACCATATGATAAGTCTTGAATTTTACGATCTAAATCTAACTCCATTATTTCTGCTAACTCATATATTCTTGATTCACAGTCTTTATCATAGAAACTAGCTGAGTATTTTAATAGATCAATTACTCTCATCTTGTCATAATAGAAGATTTCTGAAGGTAAGTACCCTATTTCTTTTCTTATCTCAGGACCATCAAGTATGGCGTCTTTTCCAAAGATAGTAGCAGAACCACTTGTTGGGTAGATTAAAGATAACATAGTTCTGATTGTAGTAGATTTACCAGCACCATTAGGCCCAATGAACCCAAATATCTCTCCCTCTTTTACAGAAAAGTCTACATCTTTACAACCTTTAACATCTCCATAATACTTTGTTAGTTTATTAAATTTTATAACATCCATGTTTATTTCTCCTTTTTGTATAATATTTTTTTAATATCTTCGAATTGAGTTTTATAGTATTGGATAATTTCATTAAATGTAAGCTTTTTATCCATTTGATCAATTTCAAATAAGATTTGATGATTATATCTACCAATAACTTTTATAGCTAAGTCTTTAGGTATATCATCTTTAAACAACGAAAAGTCTATATTCTCATATAAGAATCTTTGTCCAAAATTACTTGTCATTTCATTTAGGAGCTTCATATAGTCCTCATGAGACATTGTCTTATAGTATTTGGCTAGGAATAAAAATAGGTTCGGGAACTCATCAGCCAACTCTAATTTAAGAATGGCCTGACTCTGAAGTCTTTGAATGTAATCTTGTTCATCCAGTATGTTCTCTTGATTCAACTTGTTTACAACTAGGTGGATGCTTCGTTCCACTAGATAGTTGTAGAAATCATCTTTATTTTCGAAGTAGTGATAGAAAAAACCTTTTGAAATCTTTGATTTTGTAAGTATCGTATTTAATGACGACCTTTTGTATTCTTGTGTTGCGAATTCATTGTAACCGTTGTTTATAAGTTCTTTTTGTTTAGAATAATCAATACTATCAAAATTATTTTTCATATAACACCTCGATTCCACTCTTATCAACATTATAGACCACTTTGGTCTAAATGTCAATTATGGATACTAGAGCTAATAATGAGATCAGTTAAATTATTGAATGATTGGAATCGTTAGCCTTAATAACAATATTATATTCTTTGTATTGATGATATAATGTGTATGTCAGGGGTGTCAATATGAGTAACAGTAATATAACCAATACAAGAGTATTTGCAAAGGATTTATCATTTTATAAGTATGTTTGGTGTTTTACAATTGGATCAATATTTGGCGTAGTTTATGAGGAGATAATTGCATTCATTAAATTAGGGTACTACGAAAGTAGAAGAGGTGTAGTCTTTGGACCATTTAATCCGCTTTATGGTGCAGCGTTTGTCATATCTATATTATTGTTCCACAAATACAAGAGTCCAATAAAACTATTCCTTATTGGTAGTGTTTTTGGAGGAGTATTCGAATATATTCTAGGATTAGCCCAGGAAATATTTATAGGTACAAGATCATGGAGTTATGAAGGCCAGTTCTTGAATATTCACGGAAGAACATCTGTTGTTTATGCATTGATATGGGGGTTTTTTATTGTTCTATTTGTCAAAGTAATCTACCCATTTATTAGCAAATATATAGAACGGCTTCCCATAAGACCTGGGAATATGATAACCAAAATTCTCATAGTGTTTATGGCACTTAACATGTTTGTAACATTTTCGATGTTGATTAGATTCAACTTGAGAAGTAACGGATTTGAACCGTTAACACCACTTGGTGAATTATATGATAATGTATTTAATGATGATGTTGTTTATAAGCTATTTCCAGATATGATACCACTTGAGGAGTAGTTAAAACAGATAAAGGATTTAATTATAAGGAGGGTTTCATATGGACAAGAAAACGATATTAGTCATTGAAGATGAACCAACTATTAATAGAATCATTTCAAAATATTTTAGAAAAGAAGGGTACAACGTTTTAAGTGCTCTAGATGGGTTAAAGGGATTAGAGGTATTTCATAAAAACAAAATTGATTTAGTTTGTTTGGATATTATGATGCCAAATATAAATGGTTGGGAAGTCTCAAAGACTATTCGGGAAACATCTAACATCCCAATCATATTAATGAGTGCGTTGAGTGAAGAAGAGGATATTCTAAAAGGCTTTTCTTTGAAAGTAGATGATTATGTTACTAAACCATTCAAGCCATCAGTTTTAATCGCAAAAATCAAAAGTCTGTTTGAGCGTATTGATATTGAAAGACAGTTCAATGCAATCGAAGGGACGTTTGACATAGAGGGTATTAACTTTGAGTTAGCTACATTTGAAAAATCAGATGCATTGAGAGAATTACTTACTCATGATGAACTAACTGGAGTGGCAAATCGTAGATATTTAGATTTTCATATTGAAAACTTATTAAAACAAGCAAGAGATTTTAATAATGAGTTTGGTTTACTATTTGTAGATATAGACCATTTTAAACATGTGAATGACACATACGGCCACAACGTTGGAGATGTATGCTTAAAAGAATTGTCATCAATCATTAAAAAAAGCATTAGGAATAATGATGTGATTGGAAGATGGGGCGGAGAAGAGTTTCTAGTGATTATTCAAGTTGAAGATGTTAAACATCTAACAATAATTGCTGAGAAATTGAGAAGTATTGTCGAAGATTATCGATTTGATAAATCTGATACAGACATAAAACTAACAATCTCTGTTGGTGGTACAATGTGTGTTTCTGATGATAGCAGTGAAAGTCTCATAAAAAGAGCGGATGGGTATATGTACTCATCAAAGAATACAGGTAGGAATAAAATAACAATTAAATAAGGAACACTTTGAAAGTGTTCTTTTATTTTTGCTCTATTGCATATAAATTAGCTAAGATAAATTTATGTTAACTTTATGAGTGTGTTATAATTAATTTGAAAATAACTATAGAGGTGTTTTATGAAGAAAATTAAAGTGTTAGATAATTTTTATATGTATCAATTTGAACCATTCGAGCAAAGGATACTTGGACAGAACATATATGTATTATATGGTGATAAAGAATGTATAGTCTTTGATGCTGGGTATGAAGTACATATGAAGCAAATGATAAACGAGTTAAAAGACTATAAGATTAAATATGTAATATGCACCCATTTTCACCCTGATCATGTATATGGATTAAATGAATTACCTAAGCAAGAAGTGATAGGTAGCATCGAGTATAAAGAGACATTAGAGTTCTTTGATGATCTTGATAACGAATTACTGATACCAACTATACTGGTAGAAGATGAAATGACTATAAAGTTTGATAATCATGTTCTTAAGTTGGTTTTGAATCAAGGACACTCAAAATGTGGGATGTTGATTGATGTTGATGGGACGCATTTACTTATAGGAGATGACTATATAGCACTGAATGACGGAAGACCCGTATTACCATACGTAGCTGGAACGCTTGATATGCATATCAGTGGTTTGATTAACATATTGAATAGATTCAAAGGATATACGTTCTTGCCATCTCACGGTAAAATCACTACAGATATTAAAGATATAGAATATAGACTAAGGTATTTAGAGTTCTGTAAGTCACAGAATAAAAACTTGTCTGAATTCTACAATGATGATGACATAAACTATATTAATGAAAATTGGCATAACGTAAATATAAATAAAATAAAAAAGGCTAATTAGTGGCCTTTTTTTTATGGTTTTGTGTTAAAATCTTCATATAATAAGGAATCATATCCTAGTATCTTTTTTAGAGTAATTGACATCTAAAAATAATACTTAATACACAAGGAGAATACAATGAGAATAGGAATTATCGGGCCAATCGGGTCAGGAAAATCTACTTTATCAAAACTGTTATCTGAACATTACAATGTACCGTTGATTGAAGAACCAGTTGAAAAAAACGAGTTTTTACCATTATTTTATGAGAATAAGGAAATGTTTGCTTTATTAAGCCAAAACGCTTTTTACTCTTCACTATTTTTATTGATGTGGAAATCAAGACATGAACAATCTTGTATTTTTGATTCTACATTGTTTTCAAACCTAGTATTTACTGAACTACTAAGATTAGAAGGAATCATGTCAGCGTACGAAGTTGCTCTAACATATGCTATAGCTGACGAGCATTTAAAAAGATTACCTGATGTAGATATTCATGTTGTATTAGTAAATGAGGAAGAAGAGTTATTTAATAACGTCAGAAAACGTGGTCGTGAAATGGAACAAGATCAAATAGAGTATCTTGAATTTCACTATCGCAATTACAATGAAGTACTAGACAGAATCTTTAAGAATTATCAAGTTCCTCAGGAGAAAATCTTATATCTAAAAATGAGTGATATCTTTGTTAAGGATGAATTTAATAGAGTAATCAACGTTATTGAAGATTTCTATAAAACGATACCAAAAAACTTATTAGCCAATATTGATCAATATAAAGAATAAAAACAAACACCTTTAATTGGGTGTTTTCTATTTCTTGAATTTAATCTGTGCTATAATTGTATAGAAGGAGTGGTTTGATGAAAGCTATTGTCATTGGTAGTATTAATATTGATCGAGTATTAGAGGTTAGAAAGATTGTAAAAGATGGTGAGACGATATCTAGTAGCTCTCAAAAGAAGTATCTTGGGGGAAAAGGATTGAATCAAGCGATTGCATTAAGTAATATGTTTGAAAATACATATTTTTACGCTAATGTAAATCCTAATAACAAATTTGTTGTAGATCACATGAAAGAACATATCTATAAAAAAGACTACATACATCATCTCGAAGAACAAATGGGGGAGGCATTTATCCAAGTGAATAAAAATGGAGAGAATGCCATTGTTGTTTCTTCAAATTCAAACCATATGATTGATATTTTAGACGTTACAAAAGTGCTGTCAGAGTTTAAAGATGGCGACTTTATTATTTTACAGAATGAGATTAACAATGTAGAAGACATCATTGATATAGCAAAAGAAAGAGGAATGAGAGTTGTTTTCAATCCTTCACCTATAACTAGTGCAGTCAATCCATCGTTAATAAGTAAAGTAGATTATTTGGTACTTAACAAGGCTGAGTTAGCTGAAATTACGGATATTCATTGGACTAAAGAATCAATTGTGAAATTCAAGAAAGAATACCCAAGTGTTAGATTGGTTGTAACCCTAGGAGAAGATGGGGTAAGATACATTTATCAAGATAAAAAAAGCAAAGTACATGGAAAAGAAGTTGAAGTAGAGGATACAACTTGCGCAGGAGATACATTCTTAGGATATTTCATAGGAGCAGTGCTGAATAAGAAAACAATAACAGAATCCTTAGAGATAGCAACAAAAGCTGCTTCAATTTGTGTAAGTACAAAAGGAGCTAGTAACTCTATACCTTCTAAAGAACAAGTGTTATAAAGTATAAAAAAAGATAAAACTTAGGTTTTATCTTTTTAATTTGTCTCTATGATCTCTCTACGGAAATTACTAATGTCGTCTCCAAGAAAACTAATTAATGCATCATAACTGTCTGGAATGACTATTAAACCGGTTTTGATATCATTGGTTATTTCTAAGAATATAGTGTCCTTAAATACTTCTAGGTTACCATTATCGTCTTTTATGTACACAACATCATTATCTACACCATAGTAAGTATAATCTCCAGTAGGAAGTGAGTTGTTATAATACTGGTCTAGCAAATCATAAACAAGGGTATCGTAGCCCTTCATTATTGTTGTTACTAAACTACTTGGTCCATAAATAGTATCTAGTTCAGCATTTATAACATGTTTTCCTGCAAAATTCGCAGCTTTAACAACTGAATTTGCGCCATTCATTGTTGTTGTGAATATCACATCTACCCCTATAGAATACATAAATGCTGCTTTTGCCTGTAATGTTTCTGTTTCTACAAACGTAGGCTCATAGACATATGTACCTTCATTAAAGGTTATATCTAACTCTAACTCATAGGATGCATAATACGCACCTGCAATGAATCCAATACCATAGCTTCTTATTGGTGGGATATCTACGGATCCGATATAACCTAAATTAGTGTAGCCTTCTACTACCGCAGCATATCCAGCAAGGAAACCAAGTTCATTGTGATTAAACAAAGCAGAAATGGTGTTATCTCCTACATAGAATTCAGGAACTTCATTATCAGGATTATCACTTGAAAGGAGTAAGAAATTATTTGGTGTACCATCAATAATAACGATTGTGATATCTGGGTACTTCTCTTGTAGATAGTATGCTATGTTTTCATACATGAATCCTGGAAGTACAATGACGTCAGCTCCTTCTGATACTGCTATTTCAGAAACATCTATCATGTCGTCTAGGTCTAAAGAAAGTGGTTTATAGTATTTAAGTGTCTTATCATTTTCGGATGCATAATTTAAAGAACCTTCATACGTTAATTCATAAATAGTAGACTCATCATATCCTGATGGTCCTACAAGTATTGCGATGTCAATCTCAACTTCTGGCTCATTTTCAATAAATGCACCATATAATGTAGTATCCATTATTACATTAATACCAGTTGATAAAGAAATCATACTTTCATCAACATACCAGCCATAAAAAGTATAGCCTTCTAACACCGGAGTATCCATTACTGCATTATCACCATGAATAACTACCTCTTCAAAACTATACACATCGTATCCTTCAATAACGTAAGTTATCTTATGTGAAACAAGAGTAATTTTAGCAAAAAGCGTTGTATCTTGCTTTATTATATGTGAATCAAGATACTCAGAATTGAATTCCTCATCATAGTACCATCCTAATAGCTCATACCCATCGCTAAATGTTAAATCAGGTAATTCAAAGGATCCATCAACTATGGTAATGGAATCTATATATTGCCCATCTGTACCGGTGTCAAAAGAAACGTGAATTTCATTTTCACCACAACCACTCATAAAGAAAATCAGTATAAATAAAAGAATTGTTTTTTTCATTGTAAAACCTCCGACAATTATCAGTATTATAACATGATTCTGACAAATAAAAAAAGCTCAAATGAGCTTTTATCTTCGTCTGAATCTGTCAATGATTAAAAATAGGAACAAGAAAGGTATAAACGAATAGGCAACAGAAACTAAATTGAATAAAAAGATATGTACATTTAGGAAATACAATCCAATCAGTAACAATACAAGAAGCACTATGTTTCGAATCTTTCTTTGTTTAACAAGGAACTCACCACTTTTGATTAGGGCTTCATTACTTGAACCAATGATAGATGACACTGCTTCTAATTGCTCTACAGTGTCATTTAATGTTTCATCATTCTCACTGTATATATCGTATTTAACATTGTCAACACCATTTGTATTTGAATTAATCTCAAACAATGTGTTTTCATTCTTGAATTTTATTCTAATCCCAAAAAAGCCTTTGCGTTTTAATAGTGGCTCAATTTCATTGTATTGATCTGCGAATACAAAGTTATTTGGTTCTCCATAAACCAATTCTAAAAACTCATATCCTTCGCTCAACATGTAATCCACAATAGATTTCAAAATTGCTTTTCTCTTCCATAACTTGCTCTTTGAACAAATAACTCCACGCTTATGTAAGTTCATGATATTCCCCTGTCTTAAAATAGTTATATATATATCAATAAAATGCTTGCTACTATATTATACCCCACAACAATAAAAAAAGTAAAATCCAAAAAAACTTGTACACTTCATAGCGCTAAAATAATTTGCATTTTCTAAGTAGTGGAAACGTTATCAAGGTATGAAAAACGGCTTAAATAAAAGAATTTGAAACTTTTTTAACATTTCTCTTTACAAGGATTTTCTTTTATGTATAATAGAAAAGGTTGTGGAAATATACACATTAATTTTCACACGATATAGAACAATTTTAGAAGGCTAAAAAATCATAGTACACGGAGGTATAAGGATGTCTTTTTCAAGTTTATCAGTTGACACAATGTTCGATATGATTAAAATCGAACAAGCAATTCTTGTTAAAAAAGCTACAACAAAGAAAAACAAAACAGTTAAATAACAAGCATATAAAGACCTTAGGGTCTTTTTTTTGTATTTATTGAATTCTTGTTTACAAAACAAATGATTTCATATATTATAGTTTATGTTGTGCAAAGCGCGACAGATATAAGTTTTTAGAAACTTCTAAAATTTTATATTCTACTTAGAATGGAAGTCGGATTTCGAATCCAGCTTTTTTTCTATACTTTTTGGGATATTAAATAATAAAAAATAATTTTCTTGAATATGGCGAGTAACCGTTGTATAATCAGGGTATATAAATATAAGGAGGACAAATAAATGATAAATAGAGAAATGTTAATGACTATAAATGAGGTACCTGGAAGAGAAATAGTAAAAGTTTTAGGTTATGTTAAAGGTTCTATAGTACAGACAAAACATATTGGAAAAGATATTATGGCAAGTTTACGATCTTTAGTTGGGGGAGAAGTTAAGGGATATTCAGAAATGATGAATGAAGCTAGAAAAATAGCAACTGAACGTTTGTTGCAAGACGCTGAAGCACTAGGAGCAAATGCGATTATCGGATTTAGATTGCAATCTTCAACAATTATGGGTGGTGCTGCAGAAATCATTGCTTATGGAACTGCAGTAGTAGTAGATTAACAATGAACCATACAATGGAGAGAACTCCAAGAATTTTAACAAAAATTGGACTAGTTCTAGAATTTCTATCAGCATCTGGTGCTGTATTGGCTTATTTTCTATTTGAGCATTTTTGGAATAGAGACATATTTTTAGATTTAGATCCAACTACAACTCCTGGTGAATTAGATTTTATTGAGTTGATTGGGCCATATGTAAAAGGATTTTTGATAGTAATGGCAATTATTGGATTCATTATCTTTATAGTGAATTATATTTTGTTTAGCGGTCTATATAAAGAGAAGTACACACCTGAAAAAGCAAGAAAAGTGTATACATATCAGTTCGTTTGGGGAATTATTCAGTTATTCTTCAATACTGTGACAGGGATTTTGTATCTAATTTCAGGGAATCAAGGTAGAAACGGACAAGTCGACAAACCTTTTACTAGGGAGGGAATCTAATGGAGTTAATACTTGAATTATTACCAATACTTATCCCAATTGTAATTATTGAACTTGGATTACGAGTATATGCAATTATTGATATTGTTAAACTTGAAGAAAAAGAAATCAAAACAAGATGGTTCAAACCAGTTGTTTGGATAATCATTGTTGCAGTTGTAAACCTTGCATGGATTGTATATTTAGTAGCAGGTAAAGAAGAGTGAGTGCTATTCAAATCAATTCATTAAATAAATCATATAACAAGCATCTTGTACTAAAGAATTTATCTTTAGATATTAAAAAGGGCGAAGTATATGGTTTTATTGGTATGAATGGAGCAGGGAAAACAACAACAATAAATTTAATTATGTCTTTGATTCAAAAGGACTCTGGTGAGATAAATATATTAGATGAAACGATTGAATACACAAATCAAGCATATAAATCTCACATCGGATTTGTTCCAGATGTACCAATGTTTCCAAAACATATGAATGCTAAAGAATACTTAAAATACACATTAGAACTATTTGGTAAAGTTTACGATAAACAATTAATCCAAAGCACTTTGGACTTTGTTTCATTAGGTACAACAAATAAGAGAATCCATACATATTCAAGAGGTATGAAGCAGAGACTCGCAATCGCACAAGCATTGATTCATGATCCTGAAATACTTATTATGGATGAACCAACAAGTGCTTTAGATCCAAAAGGTAGAAAAGACGTAATGGATATAATCAAAGAACTAAAAGGAAACAAGACCATATTTTACTCAACACATATACTTGATGATGTTGAAAAGGTATGTGATAGAATTGGTATTCTTCATCAAGGAGAATTGGTGCTTGAAGATACAATTGGTAATCTACAATCGAAATTTTCATCAAACGAATATAAAGTTCTTATTGATAATGACTTCGGTGATGAAGCATCATATATTGATGAAAAGATTTATGAGAGTATTGCACAAAATGAGAATGTTATAACTATAAAATTAAAAGAAGATATAAAATCTTCTGATTTAATCAGTGAACTAGCAAGACTTAAACTTGAAGTAAAAGCTCTAAAACAACAAAATAAATCTATTGAAGAAATATTCATTGAGGAAACAAAATGAAAACATTGATGAAATATGATTTAATTCTCTTAAAGAGAACTTCTAAGTTTATAGTTTTTCCAGCAATTGGAATCTTCTTTGCAATATTATCTCCGGTTACAGCAAAATACATGCCTGAGATACTAGAAGCTTTACTTGGTGCAGAAGGAATTAATTTGGGGTTGCCAGAGGTAACGGTAAGTGATAGTTATTTACAATACATAGGGAACCTATTCGATATATTCTTGTTCGTAACAATATTTGTAGGAGTATCTTTGTTTATGAAACAAAAAAACAAAGGAGAACTACCACTAGTGTTAAGCAAGCCTATAAAAAGATCAAATTATTTGATCTCTAAATTATCAGCTTTCTCAATTCTAATCATTAGTTCACTAGTTGCTAGTGGAATTGTATTCTCGTTATACACCTATTATCTTTTTGGTACTGTTGATATAATGTTAGTATTAAACATTACACTAATATATTTTGTGTATACAATATTTATTCTTTCTGTTTCGATGTTCATGGCAATGTTTATGAAATCATACGCAGGAGCAAATATAATGACTTTTGTGGTTTATATAGTATTTAGTATACTTGGAGCATTTTCAAAAGGTGTATTAGATTATTTACCTGGTAGAGTAACTCAAAGAAGTGTGGAATTAATTAGAAGTTCAACAGAAATGAATACAATGTTACCATTCACGCTTGTGCTTGTATCACTTAGTACAATATTGATTTTGGTTAGTATATTGAAATTTAAAAAGTATGATATATAAAAAGGATGCAACTTTGCATCCTTTTTTATTTAAGTGTTTGAAAGAATAATTCTGCTGTATTAGTATTTGAAGCAAGCGGTATTTTATAAACATCCGCTAACCTAAATAAAGCAGAAACATCTGGTTCATGTGGCTGTGCAGTTAAAGGGTCTCTGAAGAACACTATAATATCGATATCTCCGTTAGCTACTCTAGCTCCTATTTCTTGATCTCCACCAAGTGGTCCTGATCTAAAACAGTGTATGATTAATCCTGTTTCTTTCATTATTATATGCCCTGTTGTTCCAGTCGCAAATAATTGATGGTTCCTTAATTCTTCAACATGTTTCTTGCAGAAAGCGATCATTTCATCTTTCTTTTTATCATGTGCTATTAATGCCATTTTCATATTCTATACCTCATTTTCTAAGCAGTTGATCAATGAATACCAATTGAATGATTATAATAACAGCCTCTTTAAACAAAAACTGTTGACTAACAAGCATCCAAATAAAAGTATGTATCATTGTCATATCATATGTCTTCTCGTATAAGTAAAACATTATTGCCCTATTTTGTGTTAACAGTATAAACCCAAACACTATAATTGTAATCATAAAATTTTTTGAGATTCCAAAATCTTTATGGGATAGTATAGATATTACTATAAGTGATATTAAGACAGCTATTCCAAGATAACCTATGAATACTGTGTTTAAAGAGTCGAATGAATAATCGTTAAACATTAGTATTATAAGCTGTAGAGCAGTATAAGCTATAATGATTATTGAGATGATAAATAAGTAAAAATCTTCATCTCGTTCTTTTAATATTATAATTGGAAATATAAACCCAAACATAAATGGTAATATAACAGTTAGATTATATAAGAAATCTCCATTACTTCCATATTGTGCTTGGAAAGGAAGTAACATTCCGATTGTAAGTACTGGCCCTAATATCCCAAGGACAACTAGAATGCTTAACTTTAACTCTTTTCTCATCCATGCATCACCTCTATTATATTATATCATAAGATTTCATAAGAAAAATCATTATCTTTGGTATAATGTAAAAGGAAGAGAGGTGTATTATGAACAAGACATTTATATATAGGAAACATATAAGAAAGATGAAATACTTTTCATTTGTATTTATGGCAATAGGTATTATGTTTATCTTGTTAGAGTTATCGGGTGTAATAAACGACTCAGATGGATTTGGATATTATCTTGGTTTATTCATGATCGTTTATTTTGGATTAATAGGTCTATTGATTTATAGAATGGCTACAACTGAGATCACTTTAACAGAGACAGGAATACATTATAAGAATTCATCTAAAGATTTCGTGATACGATATGAGGATATTCAAGAAATCAATACAGCTGCAGTTAGAAACCTCGGAGGTTTTTTTACAATTGTTAAAGATAAGAAGACCAAAATTAGAATTACTGTTGTCTTAGAGGGTATTCATGAATTTGTTTATTTATTAAAAGAACAGTGTGATAAAAGAGAACTTGATATATATGACGAGCAGAAATTGTTCAAGTTTTATACTACAGCATATTATTCAGATACCTCGTGGGTAAGAGTGTATTCTATCTTTGTAGAAATGGTAATATATTTTGTACTGATGATTGTACTTGTTAATCTGATGATGATATTTGGAGAAAATATGGAGACTCAAAGTAACTTCTTGTTGGTATTTGGTGGGAGTTTAATTGTATGGGCAATATACTATCTATACTATGAGATAGGTGTACTTGCAAAATTTATAAACCAAAATACTAATCCATCAAACTGGGAACTTCCAGATGTTGATATGGATACTTCAAAAAAGCATGTGATTATGACTTTGAGGATACTTTTTGGATTTGTAGCACTAATGTTTTTAGTTTTCATGATATAACAAAATAAAACCTAGCATAATTTGCTAGGTTTTTTATTGGAACATTTCGATTAGTCTTTCTACTTTGCTGTAGTTAATATATCTGCTCTCTCTTAGTAATTCTTTCCCTTTACTAAAAATAAGGACAGTAGGTACACTGAATATTAAGTGTTTCCCTCTAAATTCATCTACATCATCTATGTAAACAGTTGATATATCTATCTTATTTAAGTTCTTTACATTACTCTCTAGTGTGAACTGTACAGATTTACATGCTGAACATGTATGTGATTTCGCAATGATCATTACTAAATCTTCTTGAATAACGTTTTCTATTTCCTTAATACTATCCAGTTGTTTCATCTGAGTTTACCTCCACTATATTCAATGCTTTTGTTGGACATGCATATAAACAGCCCCAAGCATTATCACAAAAGATACCTGTATTATATGCCTTTTTGGAATCTTTGTCCATTTTAAGAGTACCTGTCGGGCAAATACGCGTACAAATACTACAACCAATGCATTTCTCTTCTATTACGTTTACTGTGTAAGCCATATATTACACCTCCAAACCGATAGTTAGTATACAAACAATACAGCATATTGTCAATAGGTTTGTTTATAAAAGTGTTTTCTTAAACATAAAGTTTGTATATTCCTTGCACGGAATATAACGAAATGGTAATATACGTTTGAGGTGATACTATGAAAAGTATACAGTATCTGAAGACAATTAGTAATGAGACAAAACTAAGATTGGTAAGTCTTTTACTGGAGAATGAATTATGCGTTTGTGAATTAGAAGAGATTCTACTTATCAAACAGGTAAATATATCTAAGAACTTAAATAGTTTAAAAGAAGCTGGAATTGTTGATTCAAGAAAAGATAAGCAACGAGCTTTTTACTATCTTTCAGATGAGTTTATGAAGAACAGTCATTTAGTTGAACATATAAGAGAGCTTAAGCTCCAAGAAACAGTGTTAAAGAATGATTATGATGAGTTTTTAAAACATGAAGATGTGAAAGATCAAAGTATTTATGTTTGTAATATATTTAGAAACGAGGCAAATTGATGATTAAGAAATCAATGAGAGTAGATGGAATGACTTGTGCAATGTGCGCTAAGACCATTATAAACACCTTCGTGAATTATGAAGGTATTGAAGCAAAAGTAAATGTTGGAGCTGGTAAGGTATTGTTCTCTTATGATGAGAATAAATATTCTTTGGTAGAGATAGCTGGTATTGTAAAAGAGATAGGTTATGTTCCAGTTTTAGAGGAAACATTAGAAGATAATAAAAAACTAAGAGTAAAAATGAGAAGAGAAATATATATAGCAGTTTTTTTTAGTATTCCATTATTATGGGCAATGTTTGGACATCTAGAGATTACATCCTGGTTAGATGTACCTAAACTATTAATGGATGGAAGATTCCAATTAATAGTAGCCGGTGTTGTTCAGTTCTATATAGGTAGAAGGTTTTATATTGGTGCATATCATGGAATTAGAAAGAAAAGTCTAGGGATGGACATCCTTGTTGTACTTGGTACAACAAGCGCATATGTTTATAGTATGTATTTACTATATCAAACACTATGGGTAGCTGGGATTCACAATCATGAGTATTTCTTTGAAATCAGTGCATTAATCATCACGATGGTATTAATTGGTAACTACATTGAACATCTTGCAAAAGAAAGAACTACTGACGCTCTTGTGGAGTTAATGAACTTAGGAGCAAAAGAAGCAAGAGTAATCAAAGATGGTGTTGAGGAAATGATTGACATAGACGAAGTATACCTCGGAGATCACATAATTGTTCTTGGTAATGAGAAGATACCTGTTGATGGAAGAATCGTTGAAGGTAAATCATTTATAGACGAATCAATGATTACCGGTGAAAGTGTGCCGGTAGAAAAAACCGTGAAAGATAATGTTATTGGAGCAACAATGAATCTAAGACAAAGAATAGTAATTGAAGCTACTAAAATTGGTAGCGATACATTATTATCTCAAATAGTATCATATGTTGAAGAGGCAAGTGCTGAAAAACCACCAATTCAAAGAACAGCTGATAAGATTGCATCTTGGTTTGTACCTGGAGTTGTAAGTATTGCGATCATAAACTTCATTATTCATTTCGCTATACTAAGTGATTCGTTCACATATTCATTTACTACAACGATTGCTATATTAGTAATTAGTTGTCCGTGTGCTCTTGGTCTAGCAACACCAACAAGCATTCTAGTAGGAAATGGGAAAGCAGCTCAGAACCACATATTATATAAAGGTGGAGAATTCTTTGAATTAGCCAATAAGATACAGGCTATTGCATTTGATAAAACAGGTACACTGACAGAAGGAAAACCTTCTGTAACAGATTATATTGGTGATAAATCAGTAATTGATTACTTATATTCAATTGAAAAAGAATCAACTCATCCTATTAGTATCGCTGTACAAGCATACTGTGAGGACAAAGATGCCAAGTATTTAAAAGTAAACAACTTTGATACCCTTGAAGGAAAAGGAATCAAAGCTACTATAGATAATAAAGAAGTATATGTTGGATCAATCAAGGTATTAAAAGAGTTGGGAATTCAAGTATCTACTTTTGAAGAAGACTACAATAAATTATTAAGTGAAGCTAAAACTGTTAACTTTGTAGTTATTGATAGTGATATAAAAGCAATGTATGCAGTTAGAGATGAGATCAAAGATACCACTCCAATTGTTATTAAGGAAATGAAACTTAGAGGTCTGGAACCGTATATGATCACAGGTGATAATAAAGTTGTAGCTCACGCTATAGCTAAAGAACTTGGTATTGAACATGTATACGCAGAAGTGTTACCTCAAGAAAAAGCAAGTATTGTTGAAGAAATCAAACAGACTGGAAAAGTAACCGCATTTGTTGGAGACGGAATCAATGATGCACCCGCTTTAAAACTTGCGGATGTTGGATTCGCAATGGGACATGGGACTGATATCGCAATTGATAGTAGTGATGTAACTTTGATGAGTTATGATCTTGGTTTGGTTATAAAGGCAATAGATATGTCAAAAGCAACATTAAGAAATATTTACCAAAACTTTGGATGGGCATTCAGCTATAACTTAATAGCAATTCCAATGGCGGCAACTGGAAACTTATCTATGGCTTTAGCTGCTGTAGCTATGGCATTCAGTAGTATAATGGTAGTACTAAACGCATTGCGTTTAAAAACATATAAATTACCTGATTTTAAATCAGAAACTATAAAAGAAGGAGGACAAATGATGAAAGTTAAAGTATCTAATATGACATGTGGACATTGTAAAATGACAATTGAAAAAGAATTACAGGCAAATGGATTTGATAATGTAAACATTGATTTAGAAAACAAAATCGTTGAAGTTGAACTTAACGGAAAAGCTGAAAGTGATGTTGTTAGTATCATTGAGTCTAAAGGTTACGAAGTAGAGTTATAATTAAAAGCGCAATTTTGCGCTTTTTTTATACAGTCGTTTTATTCGTAATCTTTACAAAATAGGAGTATAATGTTAAAGAGGTGATTATATGCTTGAATTAAAGAATATAGTAAAAGATTATAAAACGGGAGATACAATGTTCCGTGCAGTTAATGATGTAAGTTTGACATTTAATAAAGGTGAGTTTGTCGCAATCCTTGGACCAAGTGGTTGTGGGAAAACAACAACTTTAAATATTATTGGTGGATTAGACAGATATACAACTGGAGATTTGTTAATAAACAATACATCAACAAAAGAGTTTAAAGAGAAGAACTGGGATGCATATAGAAATAATAGTGTAGGATTTGTTTTTCAAAGTTATAACTTGATAAATCATTTATCAGTCTTAGATAATGTAGAATTAGGATTAACACTATCAGGTGTTGGTCTTTCTGAACGAAAAAAGAAGGCAATTGAGGTTTTAAAACGAGTTGGACTTGAAAAGCAATTACATAAACGTCCAACTAAATTATCAGGTGGAGAAAAACAAAGAGTCGCAATTGCTAGAGCTCTTGTAAATGATCCGGATATTATCCTTGCCGATGAACCGACAGGGGCATTAGATAGTAAAACTGCTCATGAGATTCTATCTTTGATAAAAGAAATCGGGAAAGATAAACTTGTAATTATGGTTACACATGCAAGAATGTACGCTGAGGAGTATTCAACAAGAATCGTTGAACTACTTGATGGTGAAGTAATAAAAGACACAACATCAGAAGAAAATGTTGTTGATCAAGATAGAGAATACAAACCAAGAAAAACAGCTATGAATTTTATGACGGCATTAAAGCTATCATTTAACAACTTAAGAACAAAAAAACTAAGGACGGTTATTACCGCTCTAGCCGCCAGTGTTGGAATCATTGGTGTTGGACTTGTATTATCAATTAGTAATGGATTTAGTAAAGAAATAGATGCTATTGAAAGAGACCAATTGGTCGGGTTGCCTATATTGATAGGTAGAGAAGAAATGCAGGTTGGTTTTGATCAAGCAGGAGCTACTACGTTTGTACCATCCGATTACGATGATGATGAGATTGTAGTATATGACCCATCAGATTTAGTACATAGAAATGTATTTACTGAGGATTTCATAACGCATCTTGAAGCACTTCCTTCAGAAGTGTATTCGAATATTCATTATGAGTATGGTTACGTACCTGTAATATTATCTGATATTAGTGGTGCTGCTGAAGTGGTAGATCTTGGACAAGTTGGATTTAGTAGTTTTATTGTCCCTGACGATCAGATTAGCGAATTTTATACATTACAAGCAGGATCTTATCCAACGAATAAGTATGAAGTAGTACTTATAGTTGATGAGTGGAATGTAATTGAGAAAGAAGTTATGGAAGCTCTTGGGTTCGATACTTCAGTTACAATACATTTAGATGATGTAATTGGAGAAAAACTATATCTTGGAAAGAATGACGATTTCTATGTTGAACAGTTTGGTTTATTTCTACCGAATTTCAATGGACTTGATGATGTAGTTGATAATGCTGTTGAAGTAACTATAGTTGGTGTTATCCAGGCAAATGACAACGCACTTGAATTTGGAAGTCTGGGTATTAAATATTTGTACTCACTTAAAGATGAATTGCATGAAATAAACTCAAATTCAACTATATGTACAATACAAGACGGCCAAATGAATAGTGTTTTTGATACTTCGGTATTAACTGAAGATGAGAAGGAAATGCTTTTAAGTTTTATCGGTTGTAATACTACTGATCCGTTCTTAATTCAAATCTTTACTGATAGTGTTGAACACAAAGATGCAATCAAGGATCACATTGCATTGTATAATGTAGATCAAGATATGGATTCTAAGATTTTTGAAACAGATTTAGCTGAAGCAATTGGTGATACTTTAGGAACATTGATTACTTCAATTAGTGTTGTGTTAAGTGCATTTGCTTCAATATCATTGATTGTTTCGAGTATTATGATAGGAGTTATTATCTATATAAGTGTATTAGAAAGAACAAAAGAGATTGGTATTATCAGGTCTCTTGGTGGAAGAAGAAAAGATATTTCGCGAGTATTCAATGCTGAAAGCATAATAATTGGAGCTTTTGCTGGATTACTAGGAATAACAATTACGTTCTTATTAACATTCCCTATTAACGCAATTGCCTCAAGTTTCGATGAATCTTTAAGCACAGTTGCACAAGTAAATGTTATCCATTTGATATTATTAGTATTGGCATCAACATTCTTAACATTCATAGGTGGTTTAATTCCTTCTAGAATCGCTTCTAAGAAGAATCCTGTAGATGCATTAAGAGTAGATTAAAAAGCGCTGTTTAGCGCTTTTTTTATTAAGACATATTTGTCGTTTCAAATTGGCGTAATCAGTGTATAATTA